>CACXDP010000069.1 GCA_902766445.1 uncultured Coriobacteriaceae bacterium | reverse complement strand
GGCTGAAGTCCGTCTCCTCAAACGCGGGGTGCGTGTTCATCATGGCGATGAACATGGTGGGCACGCCGTGGAAGCAGGTGATCTTCTCGCGCGTGATGCACGCGAGCGACTTGCGCGGGCTGAAGATGGGGATAGGGCTCATCTGCGTGCCGTGCGTCATGGAGGCCGTCATGGCCAGCACCATGCCAAAGCAGTGGAACATGGGCACCTGGATCATCATGCGCTCGCCGGTGGAGAGGTCCATGCAGTCGCCGATGGCCTTACCGTTGTTGACCACGTTGTAGTGCGTCAGCATGACGCCCTTGGGGAAGCCGGTCGTGCCGGAGGTGTACTGCATGTTGCACACGTCGTGCTTGTCGATGTTTGCGCAGCGGCGATCGACCTCGGGCTGCAGCTGCGGGGAACCCATCGCCAGGGCCTCGCCCCAAGAGTAACAGCCGTCGTGCGGTCCGTCGATGGTGATGACGTTGCGCAGGAAGGGCAGCTTCTCGCTCGCCCACTCGCCGGGTCGCGACCCCACGAGTTGGGGAATGAGCTCGTCCACGATGTCCAGGTAGCTCGTACCCTTGTAGGAGTCAATCATGACCAGCGTGTTTGTGTCGGACTGCTTGAGTAGGTACTCCAACTCGTGAATCTTGTAGCCGGTGTTGACGGTGACGAGCACGGCGCCAATCTTTACCGCCGCCCAGAAGGTGAGATACCACTGCGGGACGTTCGACGCCCAGATGGCGACCTTGTCACCGGGACGCACGCCCAAGGCGATGAGCGAACGCGCGAACTCGTCCACGTCGTCGCGGAACTGCGGATAGGTGCGCACGTAGTACTCGCCGTTCGCATCCGGCTCGGGATTGTAGTGGCTGTCCGGCTCGGTATAGCGGAAGGCATACTGCTCGGGATACAGCTCGCAGATGTGATCGAGCACCTGCGGGAAGGTATGGTCGATGAGGTGCTCCTTGGGCCAGGGATAGGTGCCGTCGTTGGTGAGGGAGTGCTGCAGCTCGCCCTCCCCCGCTGTGGGGGTAGCGATTGTGCGCCGGGGCTCCGCAAGGCGGGTGACCACAGGCGCGGCCTCGCCCTGGAAGTATGAATGCATGTAGTTGATGAACTGCGGAAAGACGATGCCCGGCTCGCCCTTTGCCACCTCACGCGCCCAACGCCGGGGCCACTCGAACGAGAGATACCCGTCGTAGTCCGCGTCGCGCAGCGCGTCAAACATTTGCACGAGCGGCATGTCGCCCTCGCCCATCATGCGATATACGATATTCTCGTCCTGCATCACGGAGTCTTTGACCTGGCAGTAGCGCAGGTACTTGCTGAGATTTGCAATTGTCGTCTCAGGCGACTCGCCAAAGAGGCGATACGGGTGTTGCAGGTCCCAAAGCGCGGCGACGAAGGGGGAGTCCACTGCATCGAGGACGCGGGCCAGACGGGCTGTGTCGGCGTAATCGGACTCAGTCTCGATGAGCACGCAGACGTCGTAGACGGAAGCGAGGTCACCCAGCTCGCGCAGCGCGTCGATTACCGGTGCGTCATCCACAAGACCCGAAGGACGAAAATCGCGCGCAAGCAGCACGCGGACAAAAGGCGTGCCCATGTCGCTTGCCAGCTCGAGGTAGTCCGCCACGTCCGACATCGCCTGCGCACGGCCCTCTGCGCTAGCCAACTCGCAGCTCGTCGAGAAGCAGGGTATTTCGAGGCCAAGCTGCGAGAGCTGGGCCTTGGTGCGGGCGCGCCGACGCGGAAGGAAAGGCTGCGCGGTTGGCGCGAAGTCGTTGCCTGCCACGCCGCGAATCTCGACGCCGTCGAAGCCAAGGTCCTTGGCCATGGGATAGATGTCGGTCCATACGTAGGCGGGACAGCCAATGGTAGAGAATGCGAGCTTCATGGGATTCTTCTCCGTTTCGGGGCTAAGGGGATACATTCAAACACAAAACACGTCTGCAAAAAGGGGTTATGGGCGCAACCGCTTGCATGCGGAAGCGCCTAAAGAAGCAGCAGGCTGAACCCTTGGGAGCGTGCTGTCGACGTTATGTGCGTACCAGTATCCATGGAGCTAGTTATACCACCCTCAACGCGCCGCACCCGAGCCTGTCACACGTGCGAAACATGGGATGTGAGGAGCGACCCTCCTCAAACCTGGGATACAATCATGCGCATCACCAACGGAAAAGGAGCCACCATGAGCCTCAACGCCACGCCCTCGGCCGAACGCGTCCACATCGGGTTCTTTGGTTGTCGTAACGCGGGCAAGTCGAGCGTTGTGAACGCCGTTACTGGGCAGGACCTTGCCGTCGTGTCTGACGTGGCTGGCACGACCACCGACCCCGTGCAGAAGGCCATGGAGCTGCTGCCGCTCGGTCCGGTCGTCATCATAGATACACCCGGATTCGACGACGAAGGGATGCTCGGCAAGAAGCGCGTGTTGCGCACCAAGCAGACGCTCAACCGCTGCGACATCGCCGTGCTCGTGGTGGACGCCACGCGCGGCCTCGGGGAGGTCGACCGACAGCTCGTTGGCATGTTTGAGGAGAAGCTCCTGCCCTACGTGATTGTGCTCAACAAGAGCGACCTGCTATCCAACGGCGTACAACCCACGCCGAATGCTTTCTACGTGAGCGCCCTCACCGGCGAAGGCATCCACGAGCTAAAGGAACGTCTCGGATCGCTCGCACCAAAGGAAGACCCTGGCCACCGCCTCTTGGGCGACCTCATCTCACCCGGCGCGGCCGTGGTGCTCGTGTGCCCCATCGACGAGTCCGCGCCAAAGGCCCGTCTCATCTTGCCCCAGCAAATGGCCATCCGAGATGTCCTCGATGCAGGTGCGACGGCGTTGGTTTGCCGCGAGACCGAGTTGGCTTCTACGCTCGAGCACCTCTCGGCACCGCCCGCTCTCGTCGTCACCGACAGTCAGGCCTTCGCGGTGGTGGCATCCATCGTGCCCGAAGACGTGCCTCTGACGTCGTTCTCGATACTCATGGCACGCTACAAGGGCTTCTTGGCGACGGCCGTGGCTGGGGTCGCCGCAGTGGACGGGCTGCGTGACGGTGATCGGGTGCTCATGGCCGAAGGCTGCACGCATCATCGGCAGTGCAACGATATCGGCACGGTAAAGATTCCTCGCTGGCTTCGGGCGCACACCGGAGCAAACCTCGAAATCGAGACCTGCTCGGGGCGAGAGTTTCCGGAAGACCTCTCCCGCTACGCCCTCGTCATTCATTGCGGAGGCTGCATGACAAGCGAGCGCGAGGTGCGCTACCGCATGAAGTGCGCGCAGGACCAAGGCGTGCCCTTCACCAACTACGGAATCGTCATCGCGCGCATGACAGGTACCCTCGAACGCAGTGTGCGCCCGCTTCGGAAGTCGCTGGCCTGAAATACACCGATGGCGCGAGTTCCGGCGCGGGCTAGAGGAATCTCATTAGTAGGGCAGCCCCTGCCGGTTCTGCTGCCCCATGAATTGCTCGAGGTAGCGCTGGTACTGTTCCATCTGCTGCTGTTCGAGCGCCTCTTGTTCCTGCTTGGCCTCAGCCTGCTGCGCTTGAAGCAACTCGTCAGAGCCAAGCGTCACCACAGCGGTGCATTCCTTGCCATCGCGCAGGAACTTCACCTCGACGCTGTCACCCACGGAGTGGGTGCGCACGGCAAGCAGGAGGCTGTCGGCTGAGGTCACATCGAGGTCCCCAACTTTAGTAATGATGTCACCGACCTGGATGCCTGCCGCCTCCGCCGGGCCGCCTTCTGCAAGCTCAGCGACATAGGCACCTTCGTCGGTAGGCAGATTGTTGCCCTGCGCGTTCTGCTCGTTGACGGTAGCGCAAGAGAGGCCGATGTAGGCGTGCGTCACCTGCTCCCCGGCGATGACTTTCTTTGCGATCTCGACGGCGTAATTACCTGGAATCGCGAATCCGATACCGGAGAAGGACCCAGTGCCCGAGGCGTCCGCAAGAAGCGAGTTGATGCCTACAAGCTGCCCTTGGTCATTGACCAGAGCCCCACCCGAGTTGCCGCCGTTGATTGCCGCATCGACCTGGATGAGGTTGGTGTAGAGCGTGTTGCCACTTGCGTCGGCCATGAGCTGATTGCGGTACAGGGCGCTCACGATACCGGTGGAGACGGACTGGTCGAGTCCCAGGGGGCTCCCCAGCGTCATGACCCAGTCTCCCACCACGAGCTCGGAAGAGTCACCGACCTCGATGGGCGTGACGAGCGCACCGCCAAGCTCTGCACGTATCACGGCAATGTCACTGGATGCGTCGCCGCCCACGAGCACAGCGTCATAGGTGTTGTTGTCGATGGTTACCGAGATCTTGGTGGCATCGCCTGCCACGTGCCAGTTAGTGATGATGTTGCCATCGGTGTCGAGAATCACGCCCGATCCGATACCCGCACCGCTGGGCGTCTCAACGTTGACCGACACGACCGAGGGAAGGCACTTCTTTGCCACGGCTTCCGAAACGGTGGCGCTTTCGGATGCTGGGGTGATGTTGAGGGCCGAGTTCGAGATGGTTTGCGGCTCGGCTTGCTGCTGGACGGACGTGGGACCCACGACACCGGTGCCCAAAAGTGCGACCGCGAGCGCTGCCGAGACAGCAGCTCCTGCCACGGACCCTCCCAAGACGGCCTTCCAAGTGCTACTGCCCTGCTGACGAATGGCGTACGGGACCTGCGGTTGGCGTACTTGCTGACGAGTGTTCTTCATGTTCTTGCCTTTCTCTTGTTGGCGTACATCCCTTGATTTACCCCTCGGGAGGCCAGATTCTCAGTGCCGGAAACGACTGCACGGGAGTGAAACAACACTATCAGTAAACTTAAAACGTCGGACACGCACTCAAATTTGGGCACGCAATTTGCTTTGCAGGCGCGTCATTTTTATTCGAGGAAAAAGGGCTAACTTTGCCATACGTGGGTATAATGAAAGAAGACTCTATGTATAGTAAGTATCGTCAGAAAGGAAACCAGAAATGCAACGCAGCAGAAGCCAAAAAGTACTCTTGGTGCTTTCCATCCTTAGCATCATCTCTGCCGTGATCGTCTTGGCAGGCGGTCTCATACTCATGGTTGGCGGCGCGGCCTTTGGGGCAGCTGACTCTGCAGAAGCCGCATCCGTACTCGAAGGGAGTGGCATCACCCAAGGCGAAGCAGGACTCCTTGCAAGCGGGGCTGGTCTCGTAATCATCTGCGAGGGCATAGTCGAACTGATTATGGGCATTTTGGGCATCCGTGCGGCCAATGACAACCGAAAGATTATGCCAGTCTGGGTGATTTCCATAATCGAGCTCGTTCTGTCCGCAATCAGCCTTATCACCACCATTGTCAACGGATCGTTCGCCACCCAAAGCGTCTCGGTGATTGCCACCCTGGTCTTCGCAGGCCTCATGATGTGGATTGCGAACAACATCAAGATGGAAGCT
>CACXDP010000068.1 GCA_902766445.1 uncultured Coriobacteriaceae bacterium | reverse complement strand
CGTGGATTGAAATAGGCTTCCGGGACTCTAAACGCGGGCGCGAAGGTCGCCCCTCACACGAGGGGCGTGGATTGAAATATGCGTGACCAATTGGCGGCGCACCTCGTATATGTCGCCCCTCACACGAGGGGCGTGGATTAAAATCCCTATGTTCCTGAGGGTATCAATACGCACTATGTCGCCCCTCACACGAGGGGCGTGGATTGAAATGGCTTGCTAGCCAGGAACAACTTTAGCCAGGAACGTCGCCCCTCACACGAGGGGTGTGGATTGAAATTTGATCGCGTCTTGCTTTTGCGTGTGGAGTATTGCGTCGCCCCTCACACGAGGGGCGTGGATTGAAATATTGTGGAGGATGGTAATTACATTACCATCGTACGTCGCCCCTCACACGAGGGGCGTGGATTGAAATTTGACCTAAAAACCCCTTAGAGAATGCGTTACAACGGTCGCCCCTCACACGAGGGGCGTGGATTGAGGCTTGAAACAATCTGCTTTACATCTCATCGATCCATGGCTATGATGTGGGCGTGAAAGGCTGAGACGTGTGTGTCGAAGTCTGGCCGGATAGACGAAGCTCTGGAGTAGCTGCTTGCACTGCTAGGGTTGGTTTTCGACCAGCGCAGATGTTTATACTTGATAAAGGGTCAGTGGCCTAGTAAATCTGAATATATCGTGGGATTAGCATGTTCGGAGAGTTGTGCGGTGCTGTATGAGTTTGATAGATGACGGTCATTCGCTTGGGCAAGCGGTGCCAGTTCGAGCCGCTCAAGCTTTTGAGTGAACCAACGCCTACCCTCAACCGCGAAGAGTTCTCACAGATGATTCTCGCCGCAAAGCAGCACATCACCGATGGGCTATCTTTCAGGTGGTGCTCTCCAATCCGATTACGTCCAAGGCCGCGGGCAGACGCGAGCTCCTGGCAGATGAAAAGGAACTTGCTGAGCACAACATGCTTGTCGACCTGGGGCGCAATGACCTCGGACGCATCGCCGAGTTGGGGAGCGTGACGGTGGAGACCTATCAGCAAGTGCTGCGCTTTAGTCATGTGATGCATATCGGGTCGACCGTCTCGGCACGTATCGCGAAGGATCGCGATGCCGTCGACGCCATCGACTCCATCCTGCCAGCGGGTACGCTATCTGGTGCTCCCAAGTTGCGTGCCTGTCAGATTATCCAAGAACTCGAGGGCGTCAAACGCGGCATCTACGGCGGCGCCGTCGGCTACTTGGACTTTGCCGGCAACCTCGACACTTGTATTGGCATTCGGCTTGCCTACAAGAAGGGTGACGAGGTGTGCGTCCATTCAGGCGCAGGCATCGTCGCGGACAGCGTGCCCGAACGCGAGTACGAAGAATGCCTCAACAAGGCTCGGGCCTCGCTCGTTGCGCTGCACGAATCGGAAGGAGGTCTCGAATGATCGTCCTCATTGACAACTACGATAGCTTTTCGTACAACCTCTACCAGCTCGTGGGCGTGCTTGACCCGGAAGTGAGGGTGATTCGCAACGACGTGCTCAGCGTGGAGGAGGTGGCTGCGCTGGACCCCGATGCGATACTGCTTTCGCCGGGACCGGGACGCCCCGTCGATGCCGGCATTTGCGAGGAGTTGGTGCGCAAGCTTTCGGGTACCGTGCCCATCCTTGGCGTATGCCTTGGGCACCAGGCCATCTGTGAGGCCTTCGGAGGTCGAATCATCCATGCGCCGCAAATCGTGCACGGCAAAAGCTCGCCCGTCGATTTGGATGCCGACTGCCCGCTGTTTGAAGGCATTCGCAGCCCGGCCACAGTGGGACGCTATCATTCCTTGGAAGCGGATCCAGAGAGTTTGCCAGACTGCCTTCGAGTGGTGGGGGAGAGCGAGACGGGAGAGGTCATGGCAGTGGCGCATGTGAGCTACCCGACCTTCGGCCTACAGTTCCATCCCGAGAGCATTCTCACGCCCGACGGTCGCACGATGCTGCGCAATTTCGTTCGGGTGGCACGGGCTTCGCGGGGGAGAGATATCTTGTGAAGGCGTAACCAGTCGCGTCCGAGGCACTGCTTTCAGGTTTTCCGGTGCTTTGGGTGGTTAGAAGTGCGCTTATTGTACGACGAAACATGAACCGTCCGAGTATCGTGGCAGACAAGTGCAGGTATCGCGGTCGAGGAGGCCCTCTATACTCGGCATGTTTCGATTTCGTCGTACAATAAGCGCATTTTCAGCCATTGACTCACCCTCCAGACTGCCCGATGCGCTCGAAGAGGCGAGATAGATGGCTCCGAGGGATGCCAAGTTGTTATGGCGCGGGTAAGGATGCCTTCTCACTGGGTATTACGCTACTTCTCCCGTACGGCCTTGCCTGAGAGGTGATTGATGTTCATGCGCAGAATCGTCACGCGGTCGAAGTTGCGTGCGATGTCACTCTCCACGTCGTAGTCGGTGGGGAAGTACTTCTGCGCGAGGAGGGTCAGTGCGCGCCTCTTCGTCCGCTCGTCTTGCACGCGGCCAATGGTGCCAAACGCAATGACGGAGTTGAAGCAGAGCCACCATTCGCCTTCGTGGCGCACACCTTCGTCAAGCACGCAGAAGCTCGCCTTGTCGCAGGCATCGATTGCGTCGAGCTTGTGACCCACAGGCGCGCAATGAAACCAGAGGGCACCGTCATCGTAGACGAAGTTGAGTGGCACGCCATAGGGGTAGCCGCCGTCTCCCGACACTGACAACACGCCGCGCGGCTCGGTGGTGAGGATTTGCTCGCAGGTCGAGCGGTCGAGCGCCTGAGCGTGCCTTCTCATCTCTCTGAACGACATGGTATTCCTTTCGTACCTCTCTACTTTACATAACTGCGATTATCAGAGATTCACGACAGAGTCGGCGGGGGAGTTAATGCTTTCGGCGTTGGGAGAGGGATCCGATGAGAAAGCCGACGCGACGAGATCTGTTTTTACGCTTGTCAGAAGCGCTTTCAGACGGTTTCTTGTTCGACGGCATCATGAGCCACGCGAAGAATGCCAACACAAGCACTCCGATAATGATTTTCAACGCAAGCATGATCTGAACTACCTAACAACCGCTCGAACCGAAGCCGCCAGCGCCCCGGTCTGTATCGTCAAGAGTTTCCACTTCGATGAGCGTCACCTTTGGTACGCGCTGAATGACGAGCTGAGCTATACGCTCACCACGTTCGATATGGATGGGCTCCACGGCATCGAGGTTCACCGCAACGACCTTGAGCTCACCGCGATAGTGCGAGTCGATGAGGCCTGGCGTGTTTGCCATGGAGAGACCACGCTTGAGGGCCATGCCACTCCTCGGCTGCACGAATCCCGCGTATCCCTCAGGTATGGCAATGGCAAGACCCGTCGAGATGAGGCGACGCTCGAACGGTGCAAGCGTCACGTCTTCGTTGGCTCTCAGATCGAGTCCCGCATCGCCTTCGTAGGCATATTCAGGAAGCTCGACTGTTGGGTCAAGTTTCGTAATCTGTACACGGATGGCATCGTTCGTCATAGCGTGAGCCTCCTCAGCTCCTCCGAGAATTCATCGACGTCCTTGAAGTCGCGATAGACTGAGGCGAAGCGCACATAGGCAACCTTGTCGACGCTCAGTAGTCGTCTGAGGACCATACTACCGATATCCTGTGACGTCACTTCAGCCACACTATTGTCCCGCAGCTCGGTCTCCACGCTCTCAATCAGCGAGTTAAGAGTGCCAACCGGTATGTTTCGCTTTACTGATGCACGCAAAAGACCGTTCATGATCTTTTGCCGATCGAACGTCTCCTTCGAGCCATCTCTCTTCAGTACCATCAGAGGTGCTTCCTCGCGACGCTCATACGTCGTGAATCGCGTTGCGCATCGCATACACTCGCGTCTGCGCCGTATTGCCTCGCGGTTCTCCGATGGCCTTGAATCGATGACCTTTGATTCCTCGTACCCACATCTTGGACAGCGCATGATACTCCCTACGTCGATGTAACTGCACGATACCATACACAATACCTAATGCGGGCAAGATTTGCGATTTTGCCATGCCATTAATCCTGTGGGACGGGAATGCGAAGGGTTTGTCCGGGAGCGAGGCATGAACTTGGCAACTCGTTCTGCTCATAAAGCCATTCAACGAGGTCGTAGGTGCTTACTCCCTCTATACTGTGGCTTCGTGCTATGCCCCACAAGGTATCGCCCTCCCTGACGTTGATCTCCATCGTTGGTCGCAGCTCGAGACGCTCCTTCATGAGCCGAATGCGTCCCATGTCAGTCACATACGTGAGGAGCATAGCGAACGACAAGCATAGGGCTAGCGTCACCATAAGTCTGCCGTTGTCGCATTTTGCCGTCTTCACTGCCATGATTTACTCCTTTCGTCTCGGTTTGCCCCAATATACGACGCAGGTGGGACGGAAATAATTCCGTACAATAGTACGCGAACATGTGTTATTCTGTATTCCTACGTTAGCCCTTGTCAAGCAGAAACGTACACATGTTTCTAGAAGGGAGACTCGGATGCCACGACCCAAGATCAGCAAGCGCCAACAGAGCATCTATGACTTCATCTGCACCTACACCAAGTCGCACGGATACCCACCCTCCGTGCGTGAGATTGGCACTGCAGTGGGGTTGGCATCCCCCTCTACCGTTCACATGCACCTAAAGACCCTCGAAGAGCGTGGTTACATACATCGGGATTCGAAGAAGCCCCGTACGATTGAGGTGGTCGAGCACGATGAGGGCTCGTTCGAGGGCAGACAAGTCGGCGCTGTCTCGCAGAATCTCAATGACAACACCATCACGCTTCCTCTGCTCGGGCAGGTAGCGGCTGGCATTCCAATCCTCGCGGAGCAGAATGTCGAGGAGACCCTGACTTTGCCTACGAGCATCGTCGGTGACGCAAGCTCTTTCATCCTGCGTGTCCATGGCGTGTCGATGATCAATGCGGGCATCTTGGATGGTGACTATATCGTGGTACGCGAGCAGCATGAGGCACACGACGGCGAGATCGTGGTGGCGCTGCTTGACGACTCCGCGACGGTGAAGACTTTCTACCGCGAGGACGGGCGCGTGCGTCTGCAGCCTGAGAACGATTCGATGCAGCCCATCTACATTGAGAACCCCGTGATTCTAGGACGCGTGAGCGCCGTCATCCGTTCAATCTGACGCACGTGGAAACTCAAGGGAAAGGGCGGTTACGCCTATTTGATGCGGTCAGGGGCTTTTCCATCGTTTCGATGGTAGGCTTCCACCTTTGCTATGATCTCAAGTATTTATACGGGTACGATCTCAGTTGGTTTGCGCCTCCATTGCAAGACATATGGCGCTGCAGCATCTCGTGGACGTTCCTTTTTGTGGCGGGCTGCATGTGCTCCCTCTCACGGGATAACCTCAGGCGCGCGCTGCGCTATGCGGCGTTCGCGGTCGCCGTGTTTGCGGTGACAAGTCTTGCAAGCGTCGACGCCCCGATTTCCTTTGGCATAATCTACTGCATGGCGGCGTGCACGTTTGTAGCGTGGATTTTGGAACGCTTGCATGCGAGTCCGAAGGGTCCGATCGCGGCGGGCGTGCTCTTTGTTTGCTTCGTGGCACTTCTCGGCCTCACGCGACGCCATTTGGGGATAGGCCCCCTAACGTTGACGCTCCCGAGCTGGCCATACGAGAGCGGCCTTTTCGCCTGGCTTGGTATGCCAGGACACTCGTTCGTGTCAGGTGACTATTATCCCCTACTTCCCTACTTGGCGCTGTACCTGTCCGGCGACGCGATGGGCCGTTGGTGGAAGGAACGCGGCTTCCCTACCATTGCGTACACCTGTGGGTGCAAACCGTTGGAAGCCGTAGGCATGCACCCGCTCATCATCTACGCGATCCACCAGCCGGCTATATTGGCTCTGCTGTGGCTCGTAGCCTAAGCATCCACCTCGACGCGATAGCGCTCCAGAGTCAAGCGCATGCGCTCGTCTGCCCTCAGGGTGATCAACGTACCTCGCTCCTCGTAGTCTTCCCGTATGACGTGGCTGCGTTCGTGGATGAGTCGCACGAGAGAACCCTCGTCGAAGGGTATGAGGACGGTCATAGTCTGGTCACCGCGCATCGCCTCACGCGCGATGCGATACTGAAGAGAGGCAATACCTGCACCGCATGACGCTGATACCACCTCTGCATCCGGGTAAGACCGACGCAGGTGTTCCAATGCCGCATCATCGAGAAGGTCGCTCTTGTTGAGAACGAGTACGCAGGGGGCATCGTTTGCGTGGATGTCGTCCAGAACGCTTTGTACGGTCGCAATCTGCTCCCTGAGGTTGTGGTCGCTCGCATCGGCCACCAGTAGCAGCAAGTCGGCTGAGCGTGCCTCATAGAGCGTCGACTTGAAGGACTCCACGAGGGTCGTTGGGAGCTTCTGGATGAAGCCGACCGTATCGGTGATCGTCGCCTTGCGCCCATCCTCAAGTGTGACGGAGCGTGTCGTCGGATCGAGTGTCGCAAAGAGCTCGTCCTGTACGTATGCGTCTGCGCCAGTCAGTGTGTTGAGCAGGGTAGACTTTCCGGCATTTGTATAACCGACGAGCGCGACGCGATACACTCCCCCGCCGCTCCTCGTCTTGCTTTGCTCTCCCCTTCTGCTCTCCAGGCGTGCGAGCTCTCTAGTGAGCGAGGTTATTCTCTTGCGTATGAGACGGCGATCGACTTCGAGCTGGCTTTCACCCTGTCCAAACCTGCTGCCGATGCCTCCCCTCGTCTGCTCGCGCACCAGATGGCTCCACATGCCGCGCAGGCGCGGGAGCAGGTATTGGTTCTGGGCGAGCTGCACCTGCAATCGACCCTCATGGGTCGTCGCATGACGACCAAAGATGTCGAGGATGAGCGCCGTACGATCGATGACCTTTACGTCCTCTCCCATCAGACGCTCGAGATTGGCCTGCTGCGAGGGCGATAGTTCATCGTCAAACACGACCACATCTACGTCTAGGGAATCTGCATCCTCAGCGATTTGCGCGGCTTTGCCGGACCCGATGTAGGTCTTTGGTACGGGCTTGGAGAGACGCTGTACATATGTGCCGACAACTTCTCCATCTGCAGTCTGCACGAGTCTTCCAAGCTCGGCTAGCGACTCATCCACAGGCCATATGAGATCGGGCCGGTCCACGCCTACCAGAAACACTCGTTCCTTGGGTCCCTTAGTCTCACACGGCTCGAAGCGAGGCATGCCTTACCCTCCAATCCATTCCTTGGCTATGGTTCGCGCGGCTCCCTCAAGGCCGATGGCGGACACATCCAGCTCACGTGCGCGTCCATCGCGCCTTATCCAGCTGAGTTGTCGCTTGGCATACCTGCGCGTGTTGCGCTTGACGAGGCGTATGGCCTCCTCCTCGTCGTAAGTCCCGTCAAGAAGCCCCAGAACCTCTTTGTAACCGATTGCCTGACTCGCCGTCACGGATTCCCTGATGCCTTGCGAATCAAGCGAGCGAACCTCTTCCACTAGCCCAGCGGCAAACATGGCGTCGACGCGGCTGTCGATGCGTGCGTACAGATCCTCACGAGGGAGTGTCAGCGCCCAGATGCATGCTTCATAGTGCGGCAGATGTCGCTTCAGGCCCTCGTTGCGTTGTGCGTAGGACTTTCCCTCGTCGCAGAGTTCGAGTGCTCGAATGACCCTGCGGACGTTATGTGCGTGTATTAGCCGAGCGCTTTCGGGATCCCTGCTCTCAAGGAGGGCATGCAGCGACTCTGCGCCAATTTCTTGGGCGAGGTCTTCGTAAGAGCGCCTACGGCCTCCTTCGACTTCGCCGACGGGAAACTTCAGCTCGTCGATGATGGCGTCCAGATACAGCCCTGTCCCTCCGCAGAGAATGGGCACGTGATTACAGCGTGCGACATCCTCAACGCATAAGCGCGCATCTTTTTGGAACTGTGCCACCGAATAGGAATCGCCAAGATTCACGACATCCACCATGTGCAGGGGGACACGTCTTTGTGACAGGGGTATCTTTGCTGTGCCTATGTCCATACCCCGATATACCTGCATCGAATCGACTGACACGATCTCGCCATCGAGCGTCAGTGCGACTAGCTCGGCCACATCGCTCTTGCCACTGGCAGTAGGTCCCACGACGCAGGCGACGCGAAGAAGGCTCATCGAGGCTCTCCGACCATCGTCCCCCTCAGATACCAGGTTCGAGCCGAGCTTACCTCGACTTCTACGATGTGACCCACGAGCGCGTCGGTGACGCATGCGTCGGGTAGGTCGAAGTGCACCGTCTGGTTCTTTCTGCTGTGACCGACGAGCACATGTTCGTCGCGCTTTGACGCGCCTTCCACGAGGACCTCGACCGCATTTCCTACGTCGTGTTGGTTGGCTTCGTTGGCGAGCCGTGCCACGAGGTCTGCCAGCCGTTCGAAACGCGCCTGTATGAGCTCCCTTGGCGTGTCGTCTTCCATGCGAGCAGCCGGAGTACCCTCGCGCTTGCTGTAGATGAACGTGTATGCAGAAGAGAAGCCAACCTCCTGCACAAGCGAAAGGGTGTCTTCGAAGTCAGCTTCCGTCTCGCCCGGGAAGCCGACGATAATGTCAGTGGAGAGCGCAAGGTCAGGCATGGCGGCCCTAAGCCTTCGCACGAGGTCAAGGTACCCATCTCGTGTGTAGCTGCGGTTCATGGCCTTAAGCACGCGAGTTGATCCACTCTGCACAGCCAGATGTAGGTGAGGCATGACGGCCTCGGTTTCTGCCATGGCGGCTATTACCTCGTCGGTGAGATCCTTGGGATTGGAGGACGTGAAGCGCAGGCGCTCGATGCCAGTATGTCCGACAGCACGAAGCAACTCCGCGAAACGAGGTGAACCGTAATTATCGCGGCCGTAGGAGTTGACGTTCTGTCCGAGTAGGCAAATCTCGCGGGTGCCTTGTGCCACAAGCAGCTCGCACTCCCCCACCACGGACTCCATCGTGCGGCTACGCTCGCGGCCTCGTACGTACGGGACGATGCAATAGGTGCAGAAGTTGTTGCAGCCGCTCATGATGGGCACCCAGGCGTGGTAGCGCGTGGCACGACGGATGGGAAGGTCAGTGGTTGCGGGCTGTCCCTCCTCCTGCGTAAATACCCTCAGTGCTCGCCTGTCGTCTTCGAACGCTTGGCTGAGAAGCTCGGGTAAGGATGCGAGTGCCGAAGTGCCGAATACGACGTCCACGTTGGGCACGTTTGAGCGGAGTCGCTCCCCATCGCGTTGGGCAATGCATCCGCCAATAGCTAGTACGCGCTTGCCGCACGGGGATGGTGCGGCACTCACCACCGCACTAGCCTGTCCATAGAGCCGCGTGTCAGCGTTTTCGCGCACGCAACAGGTCATGAACACCACGATGTCTGCTTCGTCTATGCCCTCCACTTCGAGGCAGCCACATGAATCAAGCAGCCCTGCGACACGCTCTGAGTCGTGCAGGTTCATCTGGCAGCCAAAAGTCCTTACGAAGTAGGTTTTGCCGACGAGGGTATTTGTCATGGCCATCTAGCTCGAAGACCCTGTGGTCGCGCTCATGGTATAGGGGTTCGCTGCCTGCGAAGATATCTGATGGACATACACGGCTATGCGGATGGCCGTACGGCTCTCACCGCCAATCTCGATGTCCGAGAAGGTGGGCGCGCAGGAGATGTCGACTCCCGTGGGGATAAGAAAACCCCTCGCTATGGCGATGGCCTTAATCGCCTGATTAACGGCACCCGCCCCAACGCATTGGATGTTGACGGGAACGCCGTCCTTGACCATGCCAGCAATCGCTCCCGCGACAGACGCGGGTGATGACTTGCTCGAAACCTTTAGAAAGTCCATCGTATTACTCCTAGGTGCTGCAGCACCTCTCGCGTGTTTAAGGTACGTTCGAGTTCGATTGGTACGATTCTAGCTAAAATCTCACAAAAATGAAGTGTCAATGGCAAAACCTTATTCATCCTCGCCAAATTCGTAGGTAACCGTCATTCTGCCAGGTCCCATACGAACGATAGGGTTATCAGTAAGGCGCACGTAGTAACGCTCAGCAACGAGCTCGAACGCCTCTCTGAGCGCGAGCGAGAGGTCTGACTCGTCTTGTGGAGCCAGTTCAAGCCTTCTCGGTTCGTCGGAAATCAGGGGTTTTGAGCGCGTGTCTTGTGGGACTCGCAAGCCGGTTGCGCGAGCGACGGCGTTTGGCAGTGGGCTTATCTGGCCTACGAGAATGCGGTGGGCGTTACGTTCGGAGATTTCTATACCGAGTATGGAGGCCACACAAGCCATCTCCCGTGCGTCGCGGGCAAGAGCGGGACCCATGGCGACCGGAGCCTCGCCTGTGGTGGCTTGGTTCCAAACCATCCCCTTCGTATCCACCCTTGCGCGCATCGTTGCGAGTGCCTCGGAGGGCGATCCCACGTACACGTTGCAGGTGCCACGCTCCTCGAGACCGAACTCCACGCAGGTGCGATAGAGGTTGTGGGGACCCCTCACGCTCTCCTTGCCGCGCCTCCCCTTCACCTCGGGCCAGCTAGACTGGTCCGCGCGCTCAGGCAGCTGAGAGACATCGAACATGACCCGCATGGCGCAGCCCTTGCCAACGTCCGATGCCATCACCTCGGCTGAGGTGGCGTTCTCGGAGATGGAGAACAAGGCCATGCCACGCCCATGCACACCCCATCTGTCCATGCGCATTGAATCGAGCTTGGAGGTAACGCGTGCATCGAATACGCGTTCGTGCAGTTCGGGTGGGATCCCGCAGCCGTCATCCACCACGACGATTGTCCTGATGTTTCCTTCACGCGAGGTTCCCACAAAGATGCGTGAGGCACCCGCATCGCGCGCATTGCGTAAAAGCTCAATCAGCGCGTCTTCCACACATCGAACGTCATGCTTCGCCTGTCTGCGCTCAGCCTCTGCCGTGCGCAGACGTACGTAGCCTCCGCCGAGTGACTCCTCGACGCGCAAAACGTCTCCCCCCGTGAGGGAGGAGACGAAATCGATTAGGCTGCCATCCGATGCCATCGTTTACTTGGCGATGTCTACGGCACGCGACTCGCGAATGACGACCACGCGCACTTGGCCGGGATACTCCATCTCATCCTCGATCTGCTTCGCAATCTCGTGGGCGAGCACCGTAGCCTCGGAGTCGGACACCTTGCTCGGCTCGACCATCACGTGAAGCTCTCGACCCGCCTGCATGGCGTAGGTCCGCTCGACACCATCGTGTGCGTTGGAAATCTCCTCGAGCTTCTCGAGACGCTTGATGTATGCCTCCGCCGACTCTCGGCGAGCACCAGGACGTGCGGCAGAAACGGCATCAGCCGCCTGCACCAGTACGTCAAGCACGCTGGCGGGCTCCACGTCGGCATGGTGCGCCTCGATGGCGTGTACGATGAGCGGACGCTCACCATAGCGACGTGCGAGGTCGGCGCCAATCACTGCATGTGGCCCTTCGACCTCGTGGTCGATTGCCTTGCCGAGGTCGTGAAGAAGTCCCGCTCGCTTGGCCGGTCCCTCGTCCATGCCAAGCTCCGAGGCCATTAGGCCACAGAGCGCCGAGACCTGAACGGAGTGCTGCAGCACGTTCTGGCCGAACGACGTGCGGTAGCGTAGTGAGCCAAGGGTCTTTACGAGCTCGGGATGAAGGTCATGGATGCCGGCGTCAAAGGCAGCCTGCTCGCCAGCCTCTTGGATGCGCTCGTTCACGAGACGCTCGGCCTTGTGATACATCTCCTCGATGCGTGCAGGGTGTATGCGCCCGTCCGCAATCAGGTTCTCCAACGTCACGCGTGCCGTCTCGCGACGCACTGGGGAGAAGCTCGAGAGAATCACCGTCTCGGGGGTGTCATCGATGACGAGGGTAACGCCTGTCACCTGCTCGAAGGTGCGGATATTTCGTCCTTCGCGGCCGATGATGCGTCCCTTGAGGTCATCTGAGGGAATGTGAACCGAGGTCACCGTGATCTCGCCAGCTTGGTCGGCGGCGCAGCGCTGAATGGCGGTCGAGACTATCTCGCGGGCAGTCTTGTCTGCCTGGGCGCGCACTCGCTGCTCCGACTCGCGCAGAATCTGCGCCTCGTCACGAACCGTCTCCGCGCGGACGCGATCAAGGATCTCCTTGTGAGCATCCTCACGCGTGAGAGCCGAGATTCGCTCCAGCTCGGCCTCCTGCTCGGCGTAGAGACCCTCAACCTCGTTGCGCCTCTTGTCTACGGAGCTCTGCATCTTTGAGACCTGCTCCTCGCGACGGTCAAGCGCCTCGTTGCGGTGGTCAAGCGACTCCTCACGCTGCATTATGCGATTCTCCATGCGCTGCAGCTCGCCCTTGCGACGTTTGTCCTCCTCCTCGGATTCCTGACGGAGGCGCAGAATCTCTTCCTTTGCCTCGAGCACAGCGGTCTTCTTTGTCGTCTCTGCCTCCGTCTGCGCATCGCGTGCGATACGCTCGGCCTGGGCTCGAGCTGACTCAACTTGCTTGTCGGCTTCACGTACACGTGCATTGTTTTTGCTGGTGGCATAGATGTAGCTGCCTGCCGCACCCACAACAAGACCCAAAACCCCTACCATTATCTCCATGATGGCTCCTCAGTACGCGCAAATGTCATAAGTAAAGAATCCTATGCTACTCAAAAGCAGCATAGAACTAGCCATCCGAGGCTCATTCTGACCGCCACGCACAAACGAACAGCCCTGTATTACAAACACATCAACACAAAGACAAGCGTCGCCCGTAGGCGGACGCAGTAAGCTCAAACGACTTATACCATCGTATGATTGAAAGAATTTGGTGTCAAACCATGCCTGAAAATATGCATGTTCTGTGGGATTCAATCCCGCATTGGGTGTGCTGCTCAGAGGGG
>CACXDP010000067.1 GCA_902766445.1 uncultured Coriobacteriaceae bacterium | reverse complement strand
GGTCTGGTCGACGAGGTTGCGGACGACGAGCCGGGCGAACAGGGCATCAAGGAGCTTGCCGAAGATGCCGTCACGAGCGCAGACGCTACGAACAAGGTCGAGAACGCCCTGCCAACCGCGCAGAACGACGCAGTCTCCAACGACCCGTATTCCATCTTCCAGTGGTCGCTGCCCAGCATCAACGCACCGCAGGTGTGGAACCTCGCGAAGACCTCGCCCTTGTCCAAGGTCGGCGTTGCGGTCATCGACTGTGGCTTTGACGTTAACCACGAGGACCTAAGGAACATGATCGCGCCGGGCTCGTCGTACAACGCCTTCCGCGCGTCTGAAGACATTACGGACCCAGAGTTGCTTGCGGACGTATCCTCTGGCTCGGCATCGGGTGTCGGCGGCAAATTCGACCATGGCATGCACGTGGCTGGCATCATCGCGGCGGAGCGCGACAATGGCGTGGGCATTGCGGGCGTAACGAACAACGTGCAGCTTGTACCCATCCGTGCGTATAACTATGACGAAGAAGACATGGGGGCCACGACGAGTTCATTGATCAAATCATTCGAATACGTCATCGAGAACAAGACGAAGTACAACATACGCGTTATCAACTCTTCGATTGGAGTCACCTGGCACAGTGCCATCGCCGCAGATGACAAGATATGCGCGGAGATAGACAAGGCGTTTGCGAAGGGCATCGTAACGGTGTGCTCCGGGGGAAACGCTGGAGAGTTCGGCCCTTACATCAATTATCCAAGCGACTGGGCGACCGCCGTCAGCGTCATTAATCTGCAAAACGATACGTACAACGTGGATGCGAGTGCTGTGGGCGAGTCAAATAATTCCACGGGCGCTACGTGGAGCATCGCGACGGCAGTTTCGCGAAGAAGGACGTCAAACTACAACGCGCCAGGAGAGATGACGAAAAACATCTCGGCCCCCGGCAGTGACATCCTGAGCACGACGGACAAGGCCACGACGATGCTTCTGGGCAAGGAAGGCCTCTACATGTTTGATAGCGGAACGTCCATGGCCGCCCCGCACGTGGCGGGTGTGCTGGCAATGATGTTCGGCAAGGCCGAGGTGGACGCGAGCTACGATGGCGCGCAGTACATGGTGGACAAGCTCTACGAGAGCGCGCGCCACATAAAGGAGGACGTGCCGTTCGAGCTTGAGTACGGGCACGGCGAGGTCGACGCGCTTGCCGCGTGGAACGCGCTTGACAATCCGTTTGTGGATGGGCCCGCGTATGTGGCTGTGGGGCAGGCGGACATCGCGTATGCCATAAGCTCGAAATCGGCCGATGCGAGCGAGGCGACCTCCGGGTGGAGCTTCTCGTCGTCCGACGCGGGGGTGCTCGAGGTCGATGCGGCCACCGGCGCGTGCACGCCCAAGGCCGTCGGCACGGCGGAGGTCATGGCGTCGAAGGACGGGCGCACGCTCAGCAAGTGCGTGACTGTGTTTGGGCCGATTATGGGATACGATGCGGTGATGGCCAACAAGACGGCTAAATACAACATCGAGCAGAAGCCCGCGATGGCGTGGGAGTGGAGCGTGAGTGGCGACGCCACCATTACGAACTCCGGCGTCCTTGTCGCTGGGCCCACGGCAAGCAAACTGACCTTGTCCGCGACGCTCGTGGTCGCAAAAGGCACCGACAAGGGGCTCACGCTCACCAAGGACGTGTATGTGCTTGGCGCACCGAAGGGTGACGTGAGCGTTCAGGTGGGAGGCACGGCCACGGTGTCGCTCGAGATTCCCGAGGGCTTCGACGGGTCCGGCGACGCGCTGGTGTGGGGGTCTGAAGACACAGGCGTTGCGACGGTCGCTGACGGTGTGGTTACCGGAGTGGGGTATGGCCTTACCGTCATATGGGTGGCTCCCAAAGAAGCTGCAATTATTGATGAGAACGGAAAGGTGACATTGTTCGATGACATGTGTCACACGGTGGCCGTAAAGGTCACGGACTCCATCGAGCGCGATGATATCAAGGTCGTAAGCATTGCCGACAGGACCTATACTGGTTCCGCGCAGACGCCCAAGCCTGTGCTCACGCGCGACGGTGCGACGCTCGTCGAGGGTGAGGACTATACGTTAGGCTATGCCGACAACGTCAATGCCGGCTCGGCGACGATCACCGTCAACGGGGTCGGCAAATACGAGGGAACATCCCGCAAAGTCACCTTCAAAATCGTGCAGGCAAAGATTCCCTCCGCCACGGCCGCGGCCGTCACGACGCGGGCCTACACCGGCAAGGCCATACAGCCCAAGCCCAAGCTGACCTTCGGCGGAAAGACGCTCAAGCTCGGCACGGACTACACGCTCGCGTACAAGAACAACACGGTGGTCGGCACGGCAACCATCGTCGTCACCGGCAAGGGAAACTTCAAGGGCACCAAGAACGTCACCTTCAAGATTGCGCAGGCGAATATTTCCTCCGCCACGGCCGCGGCCATCACGACGCGGGCCTACACCGGCAAGGCCATTCAGCCCAAGCCCAAGCTGACCTTCGGCGGGAAGACGCTCAAGCTCGACACGGACTACACGCTCGCGTACAAGAGCAACACCAAGGCGGGCACGGCAACCATCGTCGTCACCGGCAAGGGCAACTTCAAGGGCACCAAGAACGTCACGTTCAAGATCGTGGCGCCGAGCGTCACGTACCGTTCGTACGTGCAGGGCGATGCTTGGCAGTCTTGGGTAAAGAATGGCGCTATCAGCGGTACGACCGGGCAGTCAAAGCGCGTCGAGGGACTAAGGATCAAGCTGACGAGCCTTCCCGTTTCTGGCGGCATCACATACTGTGCGCACATGCAGGGCGTGGGCTGGCAGGACTGGCGCTCCGACGGCGCGACTGCCGGGCTCGTCGGCAAGGGCAAGCGGCTGGAAGCCGTAAAGATCAAGCTCACGGGCGAGCTGGCAAAGAAGTACGACGTGCGCTACCGCGTCCACTGCCAGAGGGTCGGCTGGACCCAGTGGGTCAAGAACGGCGCCGTTGCCGGTACCACCGGCCGCAGTCTGCGCGCCGAAGCCATCGAGGTCAAGGTCGTCCCCAAATGATCGTGGAACGGGGGGCGGATTCTGCTTATCCGAGGAATATCATGACTTGATGACAGACGATGAAATCGTGGTTCGGCCGGTATTGCTCGGAAGCCAGCAGTTCACATCTTTTATGTTTATTCGTCCAGTCTGTGCGTAGGTCACGCATCTGGCGCCGCCTTGGCAGCGACTCAAGTGTTTGCAGCCCTCGCAACCCTTTGGCGTGTAGGGTGCGGCAAGCATCTGCATCTTGTCGCTTTGCGAGATGATGTCTGCCAGCTCACCGTCGCAAAAGTTGCCAATGACGAAGGGCAGGCGTCGGCATGCCATCATGTCGCCATTCGCTAAGTAGATGAGCAAATCCCCTCCGGCTCCGCAATGGTACCTACAAGGTCGTTTCGTGGCGAGAAACTGTAGTGGCCGTCCGCAGTTGACCATGCTGCTTCCGTCGAGTCTTCTGTATCGCCATCTCCTACGCGCTGCCATCCTGCATGCTTCTCTAAACTCCTCAGTGGTAAGCGCAAGTGTTTTGGTGTCGTCGCTAACGACCCTGTCCCACCAGAGCTTGTCGACGTTGTGTTGGCGGCAGATGATTGACAGCTCGCGGATGTCACGATAGTTCTGCTTTTGGACGGTAAACGACACGAGGACGTGGACGCCTTGGGCTTTAAGGCAATCAATGCCACGTAGCGCCTGCTCGAACGTGCCCTCTCCACGAATCCTATCGTGGTTGGCCTTCGCGCCGTCGAGGCTGACCTGCACAAACACGGGTTTCAGCAGTGCTAGCCTACGAGCGCAGCGCTCATCAATCATTGTTCCGTTGGTCAATACGCCCAGACGCAGGTTGGCACGAACGATTCGCTCGGACAGGTCCCAGAACGAGGGATGCAAGAGGGGCTCGCCGCCAGTAAGGTTAACCTGACCCATGAGGCCGGTTTTGTTCAAGAATCGGAGGTACTTGTCAAATCCTTCCCACAGCAAATCCTCGTCCATAACCTGAGAGTAATCACCTTGGTAACAATGGGTGCAACGGAGGTTACAGCGATGCGTGATGTGCCACTGTAGGAAATGGAGCCGCATCAGTCCGCACCTCCGCCTCCGCAGCCTGAGCACGACGAACAGGATGAGCACGATGAGCACGATCGACCCGAAGAGCTGGAGCCTTTCGAGTTCTTGCCAAATATGGACAGAATACCGCCAAAAAATAACAAAAGAATTAGCATGATCGGATTATCGCTGATTGCGTCACTACTCTTTCTTTTCTTTCCTTTGCTGCTGCTCGTGGTGCTGGCGGCTCTGGAAGCCAGTTGGCTATCGCTCTTGTCCGATAGCTGGCTTTCTTGAATGCTCGTTGCCGACGAGAAGTCCGCATCTGTCATCTTCATCCTCAGCCTGTACAATCCATATACGTTGTCTGCTTGGATTTCGACCCTTTCCCCGCCGGCTTCGATGGCTCCGTCGTCCTTCGAGACATGGAGAACCTCTGTTGAGCTCATTTCCGGTGCGTGCACAAGTACGGACAAGTGGTCAATCATTTTATCGAAGTTGGTACCGACGAGACGGTACGAGAAGAAGCCATACTGGTCATCAACGTTCTTGACCACATCGGAGAGGACATATCGAAACACGTACGTATTTGTTTGGTTGTGGCTGGCTAGATATGCCGCAATCTCTTTGCAATGACCCATCGTGGATACGTTGTAGTGGTAGTCTGGGCGACCGACTGTGTCGTTTGTATGACTGCATTTTTTGCCGTTTATGGTTACCTTTTTCACGGAGATGTTGGAGAACCGCTCCTCCGTCTCTAGGCCTGACGTGTAGATGTCCTTGTAAAACCTAGTGAAGTCTCCTTCTTCGTAAGCGACCTCCCACGTCTCCTCGACCTCGGCCGAGCCGTCATCGTTTAGCCATATTTCGAACGATGCGTTCGGCACGCTGTATCGCTTTGTTTCCGCATGGGCTACTGTTGGCAGCGCAAGCATGAGTGCGATGGCCAGTAACGCTACAACAAAGTGCGAGTGGCTTGCGAAACTCTTCTTTATCATTTGGTCCCTCCGATACGACATGCGGGCAGTTAAGCGAGCTTCGATGGTTTTCAATTGTTGAACAAGAATCAAGCTAACACACAGCTCGCTCAGCATGATGAACGCGTAGTTAAATGGCGGAGGTGCACGGTATAGGCGCCAAAGAAACGCACTTGTTGGAGGCCAAGACGCTCGAACGGGGTGTCGGCACGGGGGCGGGGCCGCATCTCGCGCGGGCATCGACCTCACGGGCCTGTGGTTGGCCCCGCTCTCCCGGGTCCTTCCGGCGAGTGCCAATCTCGAGGTAGAAAAGTGCAAAGAATTTCGACTTATGAGTTGTTTTTGGGTGCCGATTCGCCATAGGGGCGGTAAGGCACCCCACAAAACAGCAGGTAGAAGGTACCAAAAATCAGACCCCGCAAAACTCGAGACCGAAAAACTATACATATCTCGCAAAAGTCTGCACTTTTCGCCCTCGCGTTTGGCACTCGGGAGCAGCGCCCCGGAAGGCGGGGGATAAAAGGGTCAATCGCAAAACCTGTGGTCAGAGGTCATGCTTCTTGCATTCCCGGACCGCCACCGTGGTTGGCCCTCACGAGTCACGTTCCTTGGGTCTTGGGGGTACGTGCCAGTTGAGGGCAAGCATGTGTGCGAGGAGACCTAGAACGCGAACAGGTCGTCTGCAGTGACGGTGGCGGCAACCACCCCAGCGTGCGCGCCAGGCGCGAGTCCGTTTGCGGAGATGAGCGCGAGATGGACGGCGTCTCGCGTGCCGCTCTCGTCCCTGAACGCCTCTCGCTTATGCATAAGCTGCCGCTCGCAGTCCGCGTCGATAGAGAAGGGCTTATCCGTGTACTTCATCTCGCAGAGGTCAGTGACGCCATCTTTTCGTTCGATGACGAGGTCAACCTGAGCGCCTGGGTTCGATGAGCCGCTTGACCAGGGGAAGCAGCTGGTTTGGACCGCAGCTATTCCAAGAGCTGCCTTGACCTGCGCGATGTAGCCGAGGCAAGCTATCTCGAAAGCGTTTCCGCGCCAGGCGTAGTACGAGGGCGAGCCCTCGAATGGAAGCCAGCTGCCGAGCTTCTGTTCCTGCATGAATTTGAAGCTGAATAGCAGAAACGGGTCAACCATCTGATACGTCGCGACTCGATATCTTTCATAGGGGTTCGTATACTTGCGTATGTAGCCGCATTTTTCCAAGTCGTCGAGCGTGCGGCTAAGGCTTCCTCCTGCGTTGCCAAGTCGCTTGGCCAGCTCTGTCCTGTGCATGCCTGCTTTTGTGCCCGATAACTCTTGGAGTACCTTGCGGTGGAGCGCAGAATCCGATAGCGTCGCCTCCATGAGGTGTGGGACTTCGTTTCGCAGTGGCGCATGGAGGTCAAGGCAGAGTTCGTCGATGTTCTGCGCGAGGCTTCTTCGTCTGTCGAGCATATCGATGTAGTAGGGTAGGCCCCCGAACACGAGATATGCCTGGAGTATGGTATCTCTGCTCCAGCCAAGGTCGAGAGCGGCAGACATTTGCTCCGTCTCGTGCAGGCTGAACGGCGCGACGTATAGGCGCCTCGTGATTCGGTTGAACATGCTGCCCGTGTTATCGAACAGGTTTTTTATGATCCATGAGGTTGCCGATCCGCAGATGATGACTACGATATCGCTTTGCTTTGAAGCCCATGCGTTCCAGAAGTCGGTTTGATAGAAAGTTTAGTACATACATCACTTTCTACCAAATTAAGCAGTTTGTGGTAACGTTTAGGAATACGGTCGGTCGGGGAGGTGGCATGATGTTCGAGCCCAAGGAGGGGAGCTGCTTCCATTGTGGGGCGACGGCGACGTTTCCCAGCAACTGGAAGAACGACTGGTTCATCTGCGATGACTGCCTCGGGCTAGTACAACGTCTCTAAAATAACTGGACTGCAGAGCGCTGCCATGGGATAATGTGCCCGTCGACGAG
>CACXDP010000066.1 GCA_902766445.1 uncultured Coriobacteriaceae bacterium | reverse complement strand
CCTGAGACCGAGCACTCCGCATGGTTGCAGCCGGGTCTCGCGGCCGAGATCGTCGTGCGCGGCGCGACCCTCGGCTGGGTCGGCAACATCCACCCAAAGACGCTGAACCTCTTTGGCATCTCGGACCCCGTCATCGCGTTCGAGCTCAACGTCGAGGTGTTGCAACGCCTGGCACAGGACCAGTTGCCCTACGAGGACGTGCCGACGCTGCCCGGCGTGGACGTTGATCTGGCGATCGTGGTGGACGAGGACGTCAGCTACGAGACGCTGGTGCAGCGCATCACCTCCGCAGGCGGCAAGCTGCTGCGCGACGTGCGCCTCTTTGACGTGTACCGTGACCCCGTACGCGTGGGTGTGGGCAAGAAGTCCATGGCCTTTTCGCTCACCTATCGCGCCGATGACCACACGCTGACTTCCAAGGAGGTCGAGAAGGCGCACAGCCGTTTGGTGGCCAAGGTCCTCAAAGCCGTCGGCGCCGAAATCCGCTCCTAGTCTCGCTGACCGCTAGCCCACAGTGGGATCGTGGTCACTTTTGACCACGATCCCACTGTGGGCTAGCGGTCACGGCCCTGCTATACTCGAATCGTGACAACGGGCAAGGAAATGAGGCGCCATGTATTGTCCCAACTGTGGGAGTTCGGTCGCGGAGGGCAGCGAGCACTGCCCGCGATGCGGCATGCAGCTCTCGGGTTCTGGCTCGGCAAGAGCCGCGAGCACTGGTTCGAGCTTGTCTTCGTCCTACTTCAATCGCGAGGGGTCAGCTCAGGCTGAGCACCTCGCGCAGGTCGTGAGGGATGCCCTGGATGAGTTCGGAATGGGCGTGCTCAAGAATCCCCGCCGCTTGACTGCCTTTGTCATGGACTTCATCCCCGAGGAGGATCGCGTCGGATCGACCTTCCTGAAGCAATGTGACGAAGAATACCTTTCCATATTCGAGAGGGCCGCCCAGAGTCGGTCGGGCTTTGAGCTCGAGACGGCCGCGCTGAAGGCGACGCAGTTACTCTCTGAGGAGCGGATGATAGTACGACGGATGGCGAGCACGGTCTCTGAGTCGGTTTCCCGGGGCATTGCCAACTATTTGGGTCTGCGCGTATCGTTCGGTGCTGGCGTATCTCCAGAGCAGGTGAAGTATTGTCCGTATTGCGGCGCGGGGAACGCTCTGGAAAACGTGAACTGTGCATCGTGCGGCAGGTCGATGGAGGGGGCTCCTCTTAAAACCGTACCCTGCCTGGCTTGTGGAATGCAGAATCCTGCTGACAATGACTTCTGCTCTGCTTGTGGCCAGTCTCTGCATGACGAAGTCGTGCCACCTCCACCTCCACCACCTGCGCCACCTGCGCTACCGACGGTAGCCTGTCCGTCTTGTAAGGCACAGAATGTCATCAATAGCGAGTTCTGCTCGAACTGCGGTCGTAGACTGCGTGGCAAGGACAGCCCAAAATGGCTTCCTGCTCTGGTGGCAGTACTCGCCTGCCTCGTCATCGGGTTCGCCGCGTACAGGCTTTTGCCGAAAACGCCAGAAGTTCCTGGCAAAGTAGACGATGATACGATTGTCGTCGAGCAGGATGAGGACGGAAAAGGCACTGACGAGCCGAGTGACGAGACAACAGAGCATGTAGTCGAGGAAGAGGGATCCTACCCACCTGTGTTTTCCACTGTGAGTGCTAGCTCGTCGCTCACGGACTCGAACGAACCTGACAAATACGCCCCGCAGCAAGTGATCGATGGCAATAGGCAGACCTGCTGGGCGGAAGGCGCGAGTGACGGAACCGACGAGGACTGGCAGAAGGGAAACGTCACTGGTTCTCGCGCCGATAAAGCGGTCGGTATCGGCGAGTACATCGAGCTCTCGGCTAAGGAGAAGCAGCGTCTCTCGGGCTTCAAGATCATCAACGGTTACTCGAAGCTGATACCTGACGATTGGGATAGCTCCAATGGCCGTTCGTTCTATTACTGGAACTCCCGAATCAAGGATGCCACCATCGAGCTCTCCGACGGCTACAGTCAGGATGTGACGTTCGGGGACGAGGGTCCCGGCGATTGGCAGACAATCGAGTTCGATGAGCCACACAACACCACATTCTTACGCATTCTTATCAAGTCGGTATACGATACAAATAAAGACGGTACGGGTCGCTGCAACTGGCCCGATACCAGCATCGACGAGATCGAGGTTTTCTGACCGCTAGCCCACAGTGGGATCGTGGTCACTTTTGACCACGATCCCACTGTGGGCTAGCGGTCAGCGCCCTGCTATACTCGTACCGTGACGACGGGCAAGGAAATGAGGCGCCATGTATTGTCCTGTCTGTGGGAGCTTGGTCGCGGAGGGCAGCGAGCACTGCCCGCGATGCGGCATGCAGCTCTCGGGTTCTGGCTCGGCAGGAGCCGCGAGCACTGGTTCGAGCCTGTCTTCGTCCTACTTCAATCGCGAGGGGTCAGCTCAGGCTGAGCACCTCGCGCAGGTCGTGAGGGATGCCCTGCGTGAGTTCGGAATGGGCGTGCTCAAGAATCCCCGTCGGCTAGCTGCCTATGCCAGCGATTTCATTCCTGAGGAGGATCGCGTCGGATCGACCTTCATGAAGCAATGCGACGAAGAATTCCTTTCAATATACGATATGCCCGCAAATCGACGATCGAGCTCCGACCTCGAGACGGCCGCACTGAAAGCAACGCAGTTCCTCTCAGAGGAACGCATGATAGTCCCTCGAATGGCGAGCACGGTCTCCGAGTCGGTTGCACAGGGCATAGCCGACCATCTGGGTCTGCAGATATCGTTTGGTGGCGACATACCCCACGAACAGGAGGTGCATTGTCCTCATTGCGGCATAGGGAACGCTCCGGAAAACAGTAACTGTGCAGCATGCGGTCGCCCTCTGCGTGACGAAGTAGTTCCGCCGACCCCATCGACGCCGCCAACCCCGACATCGCCGTCGACCCCGTCGACGCCGCCAACCCCGACATCGCCACTACCTTCTCCAATCCCGGTTGTGATCTGCCCTTCATGCAACGCACAGAACGACGTAAATAACGAGTTCTGCGCAAGTTGCGGTCATCGGTTGCGTGGCAAAGAACCCCACAAACGCTATCCCATCTTAGTGGGAGTGATTGTCTGTCTTGCTCTTGCGTTCATCGGTTACATAGCGTTGCCGAAATCGTCAATTACTAACGACAGCCAAAGCAACAGTGTTGTGCAGAGGGATAGCGGAGGAAACGTTGACAAGCCGAGTGACGGGACCACGGAGTCTGCGGTCGAGGAAGAAGGGTCCTACCCGCCCGTGTTCAGCAGCGCGAACGCAAGCTCGACGCTCATTGACTCAGACGATCCGGATAAGTACGCCCCGCAGCAGGTTCTCGATGGTAGTAGACAGACATGCTGGTCACAAGGAAACAGGCAGACGAATTGGCCAGAAAGCGAGAGCGACGAAACAATCGAGGAGTGGCAGAATGGAACCATCACTGGTTCTTTTGCCGATAGTTGTGCTGGTGTCGGCGAGTACATCGAGCTCTCGGCTAAGGAGAAGCAGCGTCTCTCAGGCTTCAAGATCATCAATGGCTTCTCGAGGATGATACCCGACGATATGGATAGCTCCAATGGTCGCTCGTACTATTACTGGAACCCTCGCGTCAAGGATGCCACCATCGAGCTCTCCGACGGCTACAGTCAGAATGTGACGTTTGGAGACGAGGGTCCCGGCGATTGGCAGATCGTCGAGTTCGACGAGCCGCACAACACCACATTCTTACGCATTTTTATCAAGTCGGTATACGATACAAATAAGGACGGTACGGGTCGCTGCAACTGGCCCGATACCTGCATTGACGAGATCGAGGTCTTCTAGTCGACATCTAAGAGGAGGAATTGCTTCGATGTTTTGCCCTAAATGCGGAAGCCAGGTGAATCCCCAAGAACGGTTCTGTCCGCGGTGCGGCGCGCCTATGGGACGCCCGATACCCCGATCATTTTCCCTGACCTTCGTTGAGGGGGACCGCATTCTAGCGGAGACCACCATTGTCACAAACAATGACGCCACCGTGACGTTTGGTCGTAAGCATGACAATGACGTCGTCATCAATGCGCCATCCCAGACGGTCTCGGGGCATCATGGCTACTTCGAAGTTCGTGGCGGCCAGCTCTTTGTGGTGGACAACAACTCGATGAACGGCTTGTACTACAACGGAGCCCGCCAGTCGCGCATACCTCTCACGCTTGGAGACATTGTTACCGTGGGCATGCCGCAGCGCGGGGCCACACGCACTGTCATCATAGTGGGTGAGGGTGACAAACGCTGGAGCATGTTTAACCTGCGAGATCGCAGAACCTTGAGCGTCGGTCGTATTCCCGAGAATGACCTGACACTGCCCGATCCCACAGTCTCGTCGCAGCATGCTCGCCTAGACAACAATGGCCAGGGCGCCTGGACCATCACCGATCTCGGCAGCTCAAACGGTACGCGTGTCAACGGTAGGTTCGTCCGCGGCACGGTCCCCCTCATGGGCGGCTCCGTGATTATGCTCGGCAACTCGCGGATCGTCTTTCTGGACACCTGCCTGCTCGTGGTCGTGGAGCGCCAGGGCGTTGAGCTCGTCGCTACCAACCTCGTGCGCTATCGGACAAACAAGGGCGTTCGCCGCATCACGACCGACCATGTCTCGCTTCACATCAAGCGTGGCGAGTTCGTGGCCATCGTCGGTGGGTCCGGCTGCGGCAAGTCCACCCTGCTCAACGAGATCAATGGTTCAGAGCCAGCTGACGAAGGTTCCGTACTCCTCGATGGCACCGATCTCTATGCCAACTACGCGATGCTCAAGAGTTCCATCGGCTACGTGCCTCAGCAAGACATCGTCTACGACGAGTTGCGCCTTACCGATATGCTTGCCTATGCTGCCAAGCTGCGCATGCAACCCGACACGACGGCCGAAGAGCGCGCCAAGCGTGTGGAGGAGGTCATTGACCTGCTCGAGCTGCAGGGCGTCCGCGAGAACTTTATCGGCAAGCTTTCTGGTGGGCAAAAGAAGCGCGCGTCGATTGCGGTGGAGTTGCTCGCGGACCCGCGGCTGCTTTTCCTCGACGAGCCGACCTCGGGCCTCGATCCGGGCATCGAGCGCAAGCTCATGCAGCGTCTCTCCGAGATGGCGCATGAAGGACGCACCATCATCCTCGTGACACATACCACGTTGAACCTACACCTCTGTGACCAGGTAGTCTTCCTCGGTGCGGGTGGCAAGCTTGCGTATGCGGACAGTCCGCAGGGTGTCTACTCGTTCTTTGGCGTGAGCGACTTCGTGGACGTGTACCCCCTCATCGACTCGAAGCCTGACGTATGGGAGCAGAAGTTTCTCGTTGCACACAGGGGAGGAGCGCCAGAGGCTACGCCCACGCCCTCGGGCGGGGGCATCGCGGCAGGGAAGAAGACACCCAATGCGTTTAGCCAGCTCATCACCCTCTCGTCGCGCTACGTCAAGCTGCTGCTCAACGACTGGCCTCGCCTGCTGCTCATGGTTGGCCAGGCCCCGCTGCTTGCCTTCCTGATACAAATCGTCGCGGGCCAACACGTTTTCTCCCAGTGCGAGGACACAAAGTTCTTCCTCTTTGCCCTCTCGTGCGCAGCGTTTTGGGTGGGTATCTTCGACTCGATCCAAGAGATTTGCAAGGAGAAGGGCATATTCCGTCGGGAGTACGACGGCGGCATGCGCCTGGGCTCCTACATCATGTCCAAGGTCCTGGTGATGGGAATTCTATGCCTTGTGCAGACGGTGCTTCTCATAGGAGTCGTGTTAATCATGATGTACGAGGAGCCGCCAGCCGAGGAGCTGATTAACGGGCGATTCGAGCTCGTTCTGTCGACGTACCTTACGGTGATGTCTGCCATGTGCCTGGGTCTCTTTGTCTCTGCGGTATTCCGCAGCCCTGCGGCTGCGCTTGCCCTGGCACCGCTGCTGATTCTGCCTCAGATCCTCTTCTCGGGCATCGCCTTCGAACTGAATGGCACCACGAGAATCATCTCCTATGGCATCAACTGCCGTTGGGCCATCGAGGCGATGGGCACTTCGGCTGACCTGAACCACCTTCCGCTGTCAATCTATGGCGAGGAGATCACCATACCGGCGGACGACCACTACGAGATTGAGGACCAGACCATCACCGTCCCAAAGATGGAGAAGGAGGTCGAGGTCGATATGAGTGAGGAGATACCCGGCGCTGGCGTTGTCAAGAAGACGGTTCCCATCGAAGAGCATGAAGAGCACTTCGACAAGCTCGATGTGGCGATACCCGAGATGACGAAGGTCATCGACGAAGAGATGTACCCCCACGACCCGAGCGAGGACGAAGAAATCATGTTTGAGCACAAGACGGAGCATCTCTTCCGGAGTTGGGGCATCTTGTTGGCCTTCTCGCTCGTTACCGTTGTCGGCTGCTGGATCACCTTGGCTTTGGAGGTCCGACACTAGTGAGGCGCACGAAGGAGGCACACGAAAGGCAAGCTTTTCGTGTGCCTTGGCAGTCATCGTATTACGCAAAAAGGCGTCCCGGCGCTATGGTAGAGTACATGCTGTCAGAAGAACGAGCGATTAGTGGAGAGTATGATGGGCGCAGGGCTTGAAGCGGGGGCCAGTCTCCGTACGAAGTTCAACAAAGAGATTCGGGTCGTCAAGCAGCTAGGTGACGGCAGCCAGGGCATCGTGTATGCCATCGATTACGACGGTCGTCCCATGGCGCTCAAGTGGTATCGTCCCAACGTGTTCTATGACCGTCAGAAGTTCATCGACAATCTGCGCAACAACATCATGTCTGGCAAGCCCACTGACGATTTCCTCTGGCCAGTCGACATGGTCGAGGTTATGGGCGGAAGCTTCGGCTACGTGATGGATCTTCGCCCCGAGGGATTCGTGGAGGCGAGGGAGCTTTTCCTGCACCCAAACCTCTTTCCGTCATATCGCCGCGCAATCGATGCGTGCATGAATGTCGTCTCGGCTTTTAACGTGCTCCACAGCAAGGGATACTGCTATCAGGACGTCAGCGGTGGCAACTTCTTTGTGAATCCGCATTCGGGCCAAGTACTCATATGCGACAACGACAACGTCGCACCTGCCGGTATCGATACGGGTATTCGTGGTACTCCGCGATTCATGGCTCCTGAGATTGTGGTGGAGAACTCAGTTCCCTCCGTGCAGAGCGACCGACACTCTCTGGCAGTGCTGATGTTTATGATGCTTTGCGTACAGCACCCCTTGGAGGGTGTGCGCTTCACGAAGGCTGGCTCGCTCGACCCTACGATGCAGAAGCGTCTCTACGGCATCGAGCCGGTCTTCATCATGGACCCCGACATCACGACCAACCGTCCCGATCCTGCCTTCCCCAACGCGCTTAAGGTTTGGCCGTGTCTGCCCGAGCACATGCGTCGTATCTTCCTGCGCGCCTTCTCGCAAAACGCGCTCAAGAATCCCAATCGCAGGCCGAGTGAGATGGACTGGATTCGTGAACTCGTGCGCTTCAGGTCTGAGGTGGTCAACTGCGTGTGTGGCAACGAGGTGTTTCTCGAGAACGCGAGACCTCGTACCTGCGACAAGCCCTCTTGTGGCAGAAGGGTGGGGACTGCCTTGCGCGCGGATCTCCCTGGCTACTCGCTACCCTTCGTGGACGACACGCGCATCTATCGTTGCCAGACGGGCGTTTGCGATGCCAATGTCGCGCTTGAGCCGCTCGTATGGGTGTTGGCCTCGCGCGAGCGCCCGGACGTGCTTGGCGTCAGGAACGTCTCCCGAGCGCCTTGGGGCGTTTCGCAGGGCGCTAGCATCCATATGGTTGCACCTCGTCAGACGGTGATGGTGATTCCTGACATGGAGCTTAGGCTCAATGAAGAGCGTATACATATCAGTAGGAACGTGTAGATAGGAGCAAAGATGCCACATATGGACGACCTCGGCGCGATGATGCGTCCCGACCTGCACGTGTTTTACGTGCTTGACACCTCAGGTAGTATGCAAAACAAACCCATCGGTGTGCTCAATCGCGCCATGGAGTCTACGGTGGATGCACTCAAGCAGGTTGCTGCGCACCACAGCGACGCCAACGTGAAGATTGCGGTGCTAGAGTTCAACAGTACGTGTCGCTGGATTAATCCCAACGGCCCCGAGTACTTGGATGACTTCTTTTGGTCGGACTTGGTGGCGGCGGGAAAGACCGAGGTCGGTGCAGCCTTGCGAGAGCTTGACTCCAAGCTCTCGCGTAGCGCGTTCCTCAACTCGATGACAAGCGCATTCCTGCCTGTCATTATCTTTATGACCGACGGCTTCGCTACCGATGACTACGAGCGTGAGCTGCAAAAGATTATGCGCAACAGGTGGTTCAGCAAGGCAACGCGTGTAGGCTTTGCCATTGGGCGCAACCCCGACACAGAGATGATAGCCAAGCTCGTAGGCAGCTCCGAAGCAGTCATACGCACGGAGGATTTGGGCGTCTTTGCCCGTCTGCTTCGCTTTGTGAGCGTCTCGGCCTCCACCTTGGCGGGCAACTCGCACACGCGCGATGCGGAGATCAGTGGCGCCGAAGCAGTGCGTGCGGGTCTCAACATGACGGACATCGACCCAGGCGAGGTCATTCCAGTTATAAACACGGTTGACTTCCAAACGCCTCAAATCGATGCCAGGCCAGGCTCGGCTGATAAAGCATTCACGTGGGATGATCAGCGCGAGTGGTGAGTTGTGACAGATGTGCCCGACTGTTCGGTCGGGTCTAAGGGAGGGAGACAACATGGGCGGTACCCAGTTTGTGGGACAAATGCAGGGCGGTTCGTGCCAAGTCTGTGGCGCTCCGTTGGAGGCTGATGCGATGTTCTGCATCGTGTGTGGAGCTCAGGTAAACCAGGCTCCGGCGATGCAGCCTGCCGCGCCGCAGCCGCAGATAGCAGGTGTGCAGCAGCCCAAGCAGTTCGCGGATACACAACGAGTCGTCGAGTCGATGCCGGGGGGTGGGACCTGCGCCAGCTGTGGTAATCCACTCGAGCCAGGTGCGCAGTTCTGCGTGGTATGCGGTGCGCCGGTAGTAACGGGTGGCGGAATTACGGATAACTATGATATGGCGTTCGTGAGCGGCAATGGTGCAGCTCCGTCGAGTTGTCCGCAATGCGGATATCCCCTAGAGCCGGATGCGATGTATTGCATCAGTTGCGGTATGAAGATAGATTCGCCGGCTAAAGCGGGAGGAGTAGGTCCGAATAATGGCGGGACGCAACTCGCATGGGGTGAACAGCCCTATGGCCAGCCTAGCAATCAGCCCTACGGTGTCAGTCAGCAGACTGGCCCCGTGAGGCCAGTGCCGGCGCCACCTGCCGCGGACAACGATGATGACGCTTCGGTGCTCTCGAGCTTGGTCATGCTTTCGGCGGCCGAGGCACGTACGGGTTGCGTCAAACGTATCGAGATTGACAAGAGCACGCACGAGAGCGTCGAGGTCGACATACCAGCAGGTGTGAACGTCACCACGAAACTCGACGTGCCGGGGTATGGTGTCTTCGACGAGCTATCGGGCCGACGTGGGCCGCTGAGACTCTCGTTCTTCATAATCTAGACGACTAGACAGATGGTAGGCGAGCCATGAGTATAGTTTGCTTCGACGGTCATGTGAGGGGTGTCTCGCATATAGCGAAAGGCACTGTGTGCCAGGACTTTTCCGGCACGCGGGTGCTCGATGGCGCAAGAGGACGCGCGATTATTGCCGTGGTTGCCGACGGTCATGGTGACCCTACCTGCAGGCGCAGCGAAAGAGGCTCGCGCATTGCTGTAGGAGTAACCCTTGAGTGCTTGTCTGACACGGCTCGGCGTTATCTGGACGCCGACGATGCCTCGTGGCGCGAGATGCGCTCATCGCTTCTGATTGATGAGCGTAATGCTGTCACGCCCGTAGCGCCTGTAGTGAGCGCATCGCCCGCGGCACCTGCAGAGCTTGCAGCATCCGCCACCTCGACCGAGGGAGAGGGGCAACGAGCTCAGCGAGTGGGGGAGTCGCTGCGCCCTCGCCTTGTACGCCAAATCGTTGATGGCTGGAGGGAAGAGATTACGGCCGACTACAAGGCTGACCCCATTACCGACTTGGTGCAGGCTATGGAGCAGTCGGATGACGCGTGGAGGCAAAAGGCCATTCGTCGGATCTATGGCACAACGCTGGTTGCCGTCCTCATGCTGCCCGATCTCTGCATTCTCATTCAGCAGGGTGATGGGTGCGCGACAGCTATCTTTGCCGATGGTCGCCACCACCTTGTTCGTAGTGACGTGATTCCTGAGGACGAGCTTTGCGTGGGCAATGTCACCACGTCGCTCTCGGATTCCGACGCAGCCGAGCGTATGCGTGTGGTCGCACTCGACGGCGAGACGGATACCGTGGCAGCCCTCTTTGTGGGGACTGATGGTGTCGACAAGTCGCTGCCGAGCGATGGCGGTGCATCAGACCTCTTTGTCGGGATTGCCTTGGACGTAATCGACCGTGTGGACAAGGACGCATGGGACGTCGAAGAGTTCGATAGCGACCTCAAGGCGATGATGAATCGAGTAAGCAAGGAGGGGAGTGGCGACGACGTCTCGATCGCGGGCATCGTCGACATCAATGCGGTACGAAGGCTTTCGGATGCGTTGGCTCGCGAACGCCTTGTCTTTGACATGCGATGGAGCATTACGACCGACAAGGAACGGCTCAACTCCATGCAGCGCAAGTACGAGTACTTTCTTGCGCTTGTTCCGGGCAACGAGGCGATGGCACGCGAGCGTGACGCCTACATCGCGGAGTACCGCAAGATTGAGCAGAGAATTGCCTCGGTCGAGCGCGACCTCGGAGAATTGCCTCCGGCCAAGCCTCTCGAATCCGAGACAAGCGTTTCTGAGGCGAGCGAACAGGATGAGGAGGCCGATGCGTTCGCACCTGATGACGTGACGCCAGTGTTGGAAGACGATGCTGACGATGCAATAGAAAAAACTCTGATTATCGCGGTTGATGACCCACCGGAGGATAGCTCCCTAGAGGGGTCTGGGTCCGACGAAGTTGATGCGCCGTCTCGTCCTAAGCCAAAGAAACGCCATGATGCGCCTACCATGAGCGTGGAGCCGCATCAGTCCAGCGTGGATCGCAAGCGCACCGTCATGGTGATTCTCATCGTGGTGCTTTCGTTGGTGCTGGTAGGCCTGCTTTGCTTCCTAGCTCTGCGGTCGTGTGGCGAGAGCAAGCAGGTTGAGGAGAAAGTCCCGGCAGAGCCAGTCACTACGGAATCGTCCGCGACGGATTCATCGGCGACGGATTCATCGGCGACAGATTCATCGGCGACGGAGAGAGAGGTGCCGCCACCGAAACCGATGCCAAGTGAGGTGGAGATACGTCAGGTCGTGAGCGATGCCTTTGATGAGGCGTTTAGCACGGAAAATGACAACGAGGATTTCAAAAAGGTTCAGAGAGTTTACCCTGAAGAATTGAATCGTTTACTGGACGCTTACAAGAGGGCTGTCACGCGAGAGCCGTTCAGTGTGTCCGCGTCTGACGCTAGTTGTCATGCCACCATAAACTACAGTTGCGTTACGTCGAAGAATGCCTTGAATCAATACGCGAATGACGGGGAAGCGGATACCGCAAGCGAATTGCTCGAATACATGACGGAGAAACTTCAAGATGAGACGTATTGCAAGACGAATCGAGCGGATGGACAACAGGCTGATGTCTACCTCGAGCAGAATGGCAACAATGAATGGGAGCTGAGCAAAGACTCGCGACAGAGCCTTATGAATGGCTTGAAGCACTATTCGGAATTTAACGTCGTGATGAATGAGGTCGCACGACTCATCAAGGCCGACGAGGCTGCGGATGCTGGCGAATCTGCGATGTCCGAGGAAACCGAAGCTGGCGACGCCACGGCGACCGGAAGGGCCGAGGCCGGCGACGCCACAGATGGGGGAAGCGAACTGTCCATCACGTACAATACCCGGGGCACAAGAATTAATGCATGATCAGTAGCCCAATCAGGGACAAGTGTCGTTTCCTTCGCTTTCGGTAACGCAAAATTGTCCTTGTTGCTTTGGTAGATTGTATTCAGCGAAAAACCTTAGCAAAGATTGGGGGAGATCATGTATTGCGCAAACTGTGGGTTCACAAACAACGACGGAGGGGCGTTTTGCTCCAGGTGCGGTGCACCTCTTGACAGCATGTCTAACTACGGCTATGCGCCGACCCAGGTACCGACTGCACAACCTACCAGCGTAAATGTCGCGCCTAGGCGCAATCAGGGTCTGATAGTTGCCCTCTGCGTCCTCCTCATCTTGACGATTGGCGTCGGTGCCTTCGCCCTGATCACCACGAGCAAGTCGGCTGGCGCGGATTCTACGCGTCAAACTGGCGTTGTCAAGGTTGAAGAGGCCAGCGACAAGGACGAGGACAAAGACAAGAAAAAGAGCAAGAAGAGCGACGAGGATGCTTCTCTTGTGTTGATCATCCAGAACTTTATCTCGATGCTTTACGGGGATGCGACGGACACGAGCAAGAGCACGAGTAAGGCGGCTCCGCAGGATACCGTTGTCGCCGTCACACCAGTCGTCGAGCGCGTTGTCCCCTATCTGAGCCCGCGGAGCGGCGTATACGAGCAGGTCGTACGCGAGATAAGCAACGTGTTTGTTGACAACTCCTACACTGACAACTCTTACACCGACAATTCCTATACCGACAACTCAAGCACAACGATCATCGATTATGTGAGAACCCTTATCGAGAATCCCGAAGTTGTAGAGATTGACGAGGACACCTATCGCGTCATCGCGGAGTGGGCCAACAAGAACGAGTAGGTTTTCGCTGACGTGTATGACATCTCCCTGGATGACGACGGCCTGATTGAAGACTTCGAGTGCGTCATGAGGGGTGCGCTTCCTGAGGAGGCCGAAAAGCTCTTTGATGAGACAGCGTATGAAGAAGATGATTCGGTCGAGGATGAGGGGCGGACCGATGATGAGACTACCGGAAAGATGCCCGACGGCACTGCGATGCCCGAAAGCACTGCGACGCCCGACAACACTGCGACAGTGGCGGAGAACGAAGCCAAGGACGAGAAACCGACCGAGGATATGAACGCCCAGAATGAGAGCAATGAGAACAAGAATACCCTGAAGGAAACCGTCACCGATCAGGTTCGCGATGTGCGCAAAAAGACTGAGGAGGTCGTGAGGGAGACCGTGCCCGAGGAGGTTCTTGAGAAGGGCGACGAGATCGATCAGAAGATTCGCGAGGAAGCAGGCAAGCTTGGCCTAGATTTCTGAGGACAATTGACCGCTAGCCCACAGTGGGATCGTGGTCAAAAATGACCACGATCCCACTGTGGGCTAGCGGTCACTGATCCTTCCGCACGTCTTGCAACGCATTGCGGGGGAGTGTACCATCTTCGCACGGTAAACCAGAGCGGGAGGTAGGGATGGCGATGCGTCGGTTCGGGATCATCGGTGCGATGGACTCTGAGGTGGAGCACCTCAAGAGCAACCTCATAGATGCGCGCACGGAACTCGTGTCACAGATGGAGTTCTTCGTGGGAACGCTTGGCAAATCTGAGGTCGTCGTGGTGAAGTGTGGCTACGGCAAGGTCAATGCGGCGGTATGCGCCCAGACGCTCATCCTGCGCTTTGGGGTGACAGCCATCATAAACACGGGTGTCGCCGGCTCGCTCGATGCCAGCATCGACATCGGTGACATCGTAGTCTCGACCGATGCGGTCCAACATGACTACGACATTACGGAGCTCGGCTTCCAGCTGGGCTACATTCCAGGATTTGATGAGTTGGGCTTCCCCGCGTCGGCCGAACTGCGTGCGAAGGTGTGCGAAGCCGCGGCGGAGGTCGCGCCAGAAGTGGGCGTGCGAGAGGGTCGAATCGCATCGGGCGACGTCTTCGTGTCAGGACAGTCCGACAAGGTCCGCATCTCGCATGAGTTCGGCGCGCTTTGCTGCGAGATGGAAGGCGCGGCCATTGCTCAGGTGTGCTGTCTCAACGAGGTCCCCTTCGTGATTGTGCGGGCCATCTCCGATAAAGCCGATGGTTCGTCCAGTATGGACTTCGAGACCTTCCAACAACAAGCTGCCGAACGCTGCGCGCGCATCGTGGAGCGCTGCGTGCGATAGGCGCCCTTTTCGCCCTCTATGCGCGGACGGTGTCGCTCAGAATCACACAACGATTGGCGGGTAGCCACACGCTGCCCCATTCAAAGGGCGTCCCGTCATCAAGTCGTACAAGCTGGTCGATGTTGAGCACGGGGGCGTGTTCGTCGCACTCGAGCCACCGTCCGCGCGATCTGCCCGCCACGCGGGCGCTATAGCTCATCTCGCAACGTCCCACCGCTTGACCGCTTGACCTCTCGACCGCCGCAAACACGCCCTCATTCTCGAAGTCCGCATTCTGGAGTCCCGGACATGCGTCAAGGTTGAGGTGGCTCTCGATGAGCATGACAGGACGGTTGTCCAAGGTGCGCACGCGCATGAGGAAGAGGTGCTTCGCTCCTAGTGTAATGCTGAGGGCACGAGCGCAGGTCGTGCTAGCTGGTTCTATGCGCTGTTCGACTACTCGTGTCTGGTAGGGGAGATCCTGTGCATCCATGGACTCGGCAAACGAGAGGAGCCTCGTCGTGCTGGGCCGTGCCATGAGGGGTTGCGTCACGAAGGTACCGCGACCACGTTGCTGCACGAGTAGGCCCTCGTCAACAAGTGCGCGAATGGCCTTCTGCACGGTTCCGCGGGCCACGCCGAGCATGTCCCGAAGGTCGTTTTCGGAAGGTATCGGCTCGCCCACACCCCATTCCTTGCTATAAACCCGCTCCCGAACGTAATCGGCAATGCGCGCATAGAGTGGCCCCTCGTCGTCTGCGAGTGCGCTCTCGGCGATGAGTTCGGTTTCGGAAGCCTCTGCAGTTCCAGTGCTCATTGCTCGGTGCCTCCCGGCGGGGATTCTTCACTCGCGGGGAACGACCCCAGCTCGGAGGCGTCCTCGCCCCGCAGATACATTCCCAACGCGCGTATCAGTGTCTCGTCCACCTCGTGCGACGTCGTGCGAAAGAATTCCACGGTGAGCAGGTCATAGGTCGGCGTAACGTCCAGATGCTCCTCTTGGTTCGTTCGAAGTATTCTGCGCGCTGACACCACCGTGCGTCGCAAGTCCTCTTCATCGAGTGCATACTGCCTGAATGCTGCGCACTGTGCCAAGACCTCATCGGTCAGACGCGGTTCGAGCGATATGTCGAGCGTGCGTCCGTAGAGGGCAAAGTCCGCCTGCTTGCGTTCGCGTGTCTGATCACTTGGCTTTACGCCGATGCTTGCGATGTACTCGCTGGTGCGCAGATTGTAGTAATGGTCGCACAACAGGTGGCACCAGGCGCCGAGCTCGAGGTCGGTAGCCTCGCGTCCCCGCACGTAGTTGCGGTAAAAGCGGCCTGCGTCCGGTGCGGGGATGGCCGTTGGGTCGGCGTAATGGGAGTCTTTGTAGGGAATTTTGTGCGAGACGTCGGGCACCATGTAGCCCACGTAGATGTCGGGCACCAGATTGCCAAGAAGAAATGCGTCGCGGTCGCGCACGCAGCGCAGACACGACTCCTCCGAGGCGAGCAGTCTCTCCGTATGGGCAATATGTACGTTCCAACTTGGCATGTACTCATCCTACCACAGCGCATGGCCGTGAGGAACGCGTGCAATTTATGTCCCATGCCTGCGGTAGGGTGTCTTTGGTCGAAGGTTGCGCGAACAGCGGATGAGAGGAGACGGGCATGTCTGGTAACAATTGCGGTGGGGAGCAGCTGAGTACGACAATATGGGACGGTGACAAGGGCAGGCAGCGCCTGATTGCCGTCGTGTGCGCGATCATGGCGAGCTTGGCTACGGTCGTGGTGATCATGACGACGAATCCGGCGTAGGTGCTACGAATTCGTGGCACAATGGCAATGGCACACGAGAGGGGGGATACGGTGGGCAACTACATTCGCGCGGGGAACATCAAGCTGGTGCTCTGCTTTGCCTTCTATCTGGCTTGGTGGGTTGTGGCATTCAATCACAGGCGGCCAATCCGGGGACTGACGAGTGGTTGGCTGCTCATCCCTGCGGCAGTTTTGGGCGTCTTGGGTCTGAGCGACATCTTTCAGGGGCTCGATTTCACGGGTGGCCTCGTGCCAGGTATGGCTCTCGTCGTCGGTGGAGTTGTGAGCTACGTGATGCTGGTGGGCGTTACGCGCGGGCTGCTGCACCGGCCTGTGACGTCTGAGCTGCTCATCATCGTCTTGTGGGCGACGGTTGCCCTTCTGGAGGCAAATACCCTCGTTGCGCAGGGGTTGGTCTCTCCAGGGCTTGGCTGGGGACTGATGGCGCTCTGCTTGCTCGGCGTCGCCATCAGTCTCGTCTGCTACCAGCTGTTTTATGGACTCGAGGCGGGGCCGGCCTTCATAGACGGGGCGATTCCGCTGCTTTTGGCTGCCGTCGTGACGGGACTCATAGCGCTGTTCTCAGGTTAGCGCGTCGTGAAGGGGTGTTCTATGCAGGCAAAACGTGGTTACGTTCCTAAGGACGACCGGCACTTCTCCGAGGAGGCGCGGCAGACCATGCGTGTGGCCTCGGAGCACATCGGCTACCTGATCAACCATGGCTATGGACTCAAGCAGGCGACCACCTTTGTGGGAGACCACTTCCAGCTGTCTGACCGGCAGCGTGCCGCAATCATGAGGAGCATCGACACGGAGGAGCGACTGGCAGGTCGTCGTGCCAAAGAGATTCCCATCGAATGCCTCCGTGACCAGGATGTCTGGATCGACGGATTCAACGCGATCATCACGATCGAGGTCATGCTGAGCGACTCGACGCTCCTGTCCTGCATGGACGGTGCGGTTCGCGACTTGGCCTCGCTTCGTGGTACGTACAGAATCCTCCCGGTGACATCCGATGCGATACGTCTGCTATTCGACGTGTTGCGAGACGCGGAGGTCCGGACGGTGAACGTCCTGCTAGACGAGCCGGTTTCCAATTCGGGCCGCCTGAAATCTCTGCTAGCCGACGTGGGCGAGACGTATCCCTTTGCCTTGGACATCCGCGTCGTGGGTGGGGTGGACCGTCTGCTGTATGGAAAGAAGAACGTCATTTCTTCTGACTCGGTGGTCTTGGATTACTGCGAAAGCTGGGTGAACCTCGCGAGGCATTGCCTAGGTCTGACAGCCGCGCAGGCAATCAAGGTCTGGTAGCATAGGTGACAAAGGGGACAGTCCCCGTGGGCACTCACTTCGTATGAGATGCAGGTAGTAAGGAGTGATTTCAAGATGGTGAACGGACAAACTCGTTTCTTGACAGTGTTGTTGGCCATGTCGCTTGCGTGTGCGAGTTGTTCGACGGGGACCGCTGTATCGAGCGACTCGTCCGAAACAAGCTCTGTCGAGACGAACGCCGTCGCGAACGAGGCCGACGCAGCGACTGCCGAGGAACCGACTTCGGCATCGGCACATCCGGACTATGCGGACGCGAGCGTGAGCTACCTTGGTCCCGAGGGTACCTACACGCAGGAGGCGTGCGAGGCCTTCTTTGGTGGACAGGGGACCTACCTTCCCGCCGAGGACGTGACGGCGTCGGTGAAGGCTATGCTTGATGGCGAGACCGATTATGCCGTCATCCCGCAGGAGAATGCCATCGGTGGACCCATCGCCGAGTATTTGGACGAAGTCGTTGGCCATGAGCAGGTCTCCATAGTGGGGGAGGTCGAGCTGCCCATAGACCAGAACCTACTCGTCAAGCCAGGTACGAAGCTAGATGACATACGGACGGTCTATTCCCACAAGCAAGGCATCGCGCAGGGGAAAGAATGGCTTTCTGAGCACCTTCCGCAAGCGGAGGTAGTCGAGGTGTCGAGTACGGCTGAAGGCGCAAGAATGGCCGCCGAGAGCAAGGAGGGAGACTGTGCCGCGATAGGGGCGAGGGCTGCAGCGCGGGTCTACGGTTTGGAGGTTGCGGCTGAGGCCATCCAGATGAATGACGCCAACAAGACGCGCTTCTACGTGCTCTCGACCGAAGCGCCGGTCGCGGGGCCAGACGATCGCATGGCCTTCACCGCTGCGGGCGGAGTCGAGGATCTGGCCGAGTTGCTGACAAGCGTGGAGGCGGCGGGCCTCGAGGTCGTAGCCGTTCATGACCGTCCTGAGAAGTCCGAGCTTGGGCGCTACGCGTATCTGGTGGAGACCTCGGGCGGCGGACGCGACGCCTTCGACGCGGTTCAGAAGGAGCGACCCGAATTCGTTTTCCGCTATCTCGGGTGCTTCCCGCTCGTGAGTCCCGGGGAGAGAAGTGACGGCGCGGCCTCGTAGCGCGTCCGCCCGAGTGTGGCATTATGGGAGCCTTCGGTGGAGCATGTTGTGGAACTAGTCATAGTGGTATTGGTTGTCTTCATTTGTCTCATTTTGTTCTGGAGGGTGAAGCGATCAAGGAATGAGGAGAGGGCCAGGCTCGCAGCGGCAAAAGAGGAAGCGGCGAGGCTTGCGGCGGAAGAAGCTGAGAGAAAAAGAGCGGAAGCAGAGAAGCTCGCGGCTGAGACGGAAAGGCTCGTCAAGGCACAGGACAAGCTGAACGAGCTCATTCCTGAGATCTTAAGGCTACATGACGAAATCACTGAACTCTCCGATTACGAGAGCGGCTACCTCATGAAGAAGGATTGGGATGCGCTTCTTGAATCCGCTGCGCCGATTTTGGACGCCCTTTCGGAGGTGCCAAAAGAGGTGGCCGAGTCAATTGACTATGCTTCGCGAGTCGCATACGTTGTGAGACGCTGCCAAGACCCAATGTTTCGCGACAAGAGAAACGAGGGATACAAAGCCCAAGAACTCAGGCTATGCGACGCCTTGCTGTCCGACATAGATGGTGGAAAGTCGCTCGATGCGCAGCAACGTGAAGCGGTTGTCATCGATGAGTACAGCAACCTCGTGATAGCTGGCGCGGGCAGCGGTAAGACTTCGGTCGTTGTGGGCAAGGTTAAGTACCTCGTGGAGCGCTGGCACGTCGACCCTTCTGAGATTCTGGTCACGTCGTTCACAAAAGCGTCGGTTGGTGACCTAAAGGCTCGCATCAAATCCAGTGGTGTGAGGGGAGTAGCGGCAAAGACCTTTCATGCTCTTGGACTGAGTGTCCTTGGAGATGACTTTGCGGTGGCACAGGAGAATGCGCTACAGAAACATGTCACATCATACCTCTCGGGTAGGCTTGCTTCGCACCCGGAGCAGGCATCTGCCTTCCTCGAGTTTTTCGGCATGTGGAGCCTCGTACCGGACGAGAGCCCGGACACAAAGGAAGCCGAAGCCAGGATGAAGGTGCTCAAGGCTCGGGACATGCGCACGCTCAAAGGTCTCGTCGAAGAGGCGAGACATGAAGGCGGAATGGACACGATGCGCGGTGAGCGGGTGAAGAGTGTCGAGGAGCTCATGATTGCCAACTTCCTGTTCCTCAATGGTGTCGAGTACGAATATGAGAGGCCATACGATCACGCGATTCCCAGCCATTTACGTGGCGAGGGGCACCGTGCCTACCAGCCTGACTTCTATCTCACTGAGTATGACATTTGGTTCGAACACTTTGGAATAGACGAGAACGGTCGTGTCCCTTGGATGAAGACATCGGCTGAGGAGCAGGCCTATCTCGACGGCATGGAGTGGAAGAGGAGGCTGCATGCAGCTTGCGGCACAAAACTCATCGAGAGCTATAGCTGGTGGAACAAGGACCAAGACCTACTGAACCGCGTAGAGTTAATGCTCAGGGCCAACGGCGTTGCGCTGCACATCAATCCGGAGCGCAATGCTGCCATGTGTGGTGACCTGTTGCGCGACGAGAGATTCTTCAGCTCGATGACGCAGCTTGTCTCAACCTTCATTTCCCTCGTCAAGTCCTCCAATAGTACTGCTGCAGAGGTCGATGACAAGGCGCGCGAGACATATAGGGGTATCGGTGCGATGTGGCACAGATATGACCTCTTTACGAGGTTTGCTTGGCCCATCATGGAGTCGTACCAGAGGTCGCTCGCCAGTGGCCCGAAGCCAAGGGTCGACTTTGACGATATGATTAATAAGGCAGCTGAGCGCATTCGTAGGGAGGGGTTCGCGGAGCGTTACCGCTATATCATCGTAGACGAGTATCAAGACATTTCTCTCAGTCGCTTTGGTCTGCTGAGTGCCATTCGTGACGCCACAGGCGCCAAGCTTATGTGCGTTGGCGACGACTGGCAGGCAATCTATCGATTTGCTGGTAGCGACGTGACGCTATTTACCAACTTTGGTAAGCTCGTCGGTTTCTACGAGGAGATGCGCATTGAGCGTACATACCGCAACTCCCAGGCTCTCGTCGACCTTGCGAGTAAGTTTGTCCTCAAAAACCCCGATCAGTTACGCAAGACAGTTACTTCTATGGTGCCCGCCCAGCCGCGTCCGCCCGTGGCAGCTGTGTCGCTCGCAGACCAGAGGGCGGCATTCACCTTCGCTCTCAACGATCTGCTGTCGTCACCTGGAGGGGGTGGCGAGATTAAGGTTCTTGGGAGGAATAGACGTGATTTGGAGCGAATTTTCCCCGGATTTGAGCCTGTGGATGGGTTTAGCTTTCGGGATCCGAACAGGCGACGTGTGGTCGAGGAGAAGTTCGACAAGGTCATCACGTACAGGCCTGACGGAGGAGAACCTGTCGAGATTGGTTACATGACAGTCCATAAGTCCAAAGGCCTTCAAGCTGACAACGTTGTCGTCATTGGTCTCGTCAACGACCGATATGGATTCCCAAATATGGTTGCTGACGACCCGATACTTGAGTTGTTGCTTGCCGATAGCGACAGGTATGACTTCGCTGAGGAGCGTCGACTCTTTTATGTGGCGCTCACGAGGACGAGAAATAGGGTCTGGCTCGTGACGGGCGACGATTCTTGCTACCCGGGCATCTCTGCGTTCGTTGACGAGCTCCGTCGGGACAACGGGGTGGACTCGTTCGTCTTTTATAGCCAGGAGGGATCGGATCCCGCGGCGAGGTGTCCGCGCTGTGGCGGCGTGTTGTTGAGGAGGACGGGGCCAAATGGCGACTTCGTTGGCTGCAGCAACTACCCGTTCTGCGACAAGACATATAACGATTTGAGGATTCTTGAGGATAAGAAGAAGTGCCCCGAATGTGGGGGTTGGCTCACGAGGCGTGCGCGATGGGACGGGACTGGTGAGTTCTACGGTTGCACTAACTACCCGAAGTACTGCCAGTACACCATGAATCTCGATGGGTCGAGGCGACGCACGACGACAAGAAACGTTGCCATAGAGTATCAGCGCTCATGGCCTTATCGGGAGGGAGGACCTGGTGGCGCTGGTGCCGTTGAGTATCAGCGATTCCGTTCCTCACAACCACGTAACCGTGAGCAGAGCGCGATACCGAGGTGCCCAAAGTGCGGCTCTCAGATGGTTCTGCGTGCGAATCGGTACGGCAGGTTCTTCTTTGGCTGTCCAAGGTTTCCGTCATGTACGGGCACAAGGAACTATCCCGTCCGGTGAGTACGAGCGATGTTCGTGGACTTGCAATTGTGCACACGCTTGTCGCTGTGTCTGACCGTTCCTGTGGTATGAGGGCAAGTCTGAGTTTTTCAGAAACCTTTGCTCCCTGTGCCCCGCTCGTGTAGTCCCGAATCTTATGAGAAACCAATTCCGTCTCATGTCATCCTCTCTGTACCCGATCGAGAGGAGGCACGATGCAGTGGCGACATGAGTGGAAGCATGAGATCAGCGCTTCCGACCGCATTACATTGCGGCAGCGGCTCTCGGCAATCTGCACGCTCGACCCGCATGCGACCAATGGTAGCTACCTTATCCGCAGTCTGTATTTCGATAACCTCGCCGACAAAGCCCTGCGCGAGAAGCTCGATGGTGTGGACAGGCGCGAGAAGTGGCGGATCCGCTACTACGATGGAGATACTTCGTTCATCCATCTCGAGCGCAAGGCCAAGGCGCACGGTCTTGGCACGAAGGATTCCTGCGTGCTCGATGCCAGCGAGGCGCAATCAATCGTAGATGGCGATACCGCGTGGATGTCGCGCGACTCTCGCCAACTCATGCGTCGTCTTGCCACGGCCATGACTTGCCAAGGTATGCGTCCGCGCACGATTGTGGACTACAAGCGCGAACCGTACCTCTTCCCAGCAGGGAACGTTCGCGTGACCATGGACTACCAAATCCGCACCGGTCTTGTGTGCACCGACTTCCTCGATCCAGCTTGTTCCACTGTTCCCGTGCCGGGGGACCCCATCATCCTAGAGGTCAAGTGGGACGAGTTTCTGCCCTCTGTCGTGCGCGATGCCGTGCAGCTTGCCGGTCGCCGCACGTCGGCATATTCGAAGTACGCCGCAGCCCGCGCCCACGATTGAGGCGCGTCAAGAAAGGAAAACGCATCATGACCTTCAACGACATCTTCAAATCGAGCTTCTTGGAGAACGTCACAGGCGTGAGTCTCGTGGACACGGCCATCGCGCTTGTGCTCGCGTTCCTCATCGGCATGTTCATCTTCTTTGTGTACCAGCGCACCTTCCAGGGGGTCATGTACTCGTCGAGCTTCGGCGTCACACTCGTGGCCCTCACGATGATCACCACAATCGTGATACTGGCCGTCACCTCAAACGTCGTGCTTTCGCTCGGTATGGTAGGCGCCCTCTCCATCGTCCGATTCCGCACGGCAATCAAGGAGCCGCTCGACATCGCCTTCCTCTTTTGGTCGATTGCCGTGGGAATCGTGCTTGCGGCGGGGCTCATCCCGCTCGCGACCGTGGGCAGCGTGCTTGTCGGCATCGTCCTGCTCGTGATGGTCAACAAGAAGCCCCATCTCAACCCCTATATCGTGGTCGTGCACTGTGACGGCGATGCTTCGGAGCGCGCTGCGTGCGACTTGCTCTCACGCTGCTGCAAGAAGTCCGTCGTAAAGAGCAAGTCGGTCCGCGCCGGTGAGGTTGAGCTCAACATGGAGGTGCGCTTGGCCAACGACTCTACCGACTTCGTGAACGACCTCGCAGCCCTTCCTGGCGTAACCGATGCTGTGCTAGTGAGCTACAACGGCGACTATCTGGGGTAGTGCAATGTCCACGAATCGTCGTATAGGAATTGTCTGCGTTGTCTGCATCGCGCTCGCGCTTGCCTTTGGTGTCGTTGCGTATGCGTTGCGAGCAGCGCAGGGCGAGTCCGGCGGACATGAGATGGGCTACGAGGATCGCATCTTTGACACGGCGGTGGTCCATACCATCGACATCGTGATGAGCGACTGGGACTCCTTTATCGAGGGGTGCGAGGATGAGGAGTACGCGTCGTGTGCCGTGGTTGTGGACGGGGAGTCGTTCAAGAACGTCGCAATACGCGCGAAGGGCAACACCTCGCTCTCGAACGTCTCGCAACTCGACAGCGACCGCTACAGCTTCAAGATTGAGTTTGACCAGTACGAGGCAGGCACTACCTACCACGGTCTCGACAAGCTCAGCCTCAACAACATCATTCAAGACAACACCTACCTCAAAGACTATCTTGCATATCGCTTGATGAACGAGTTCGGCGTGGATGCGCCGCTCGCAAGCTTTGCCAACATCACGGTCAATGGAGAGGACTGGGGTCTGTACCTTGCCGTGGAAGGTGTGGAGGACAGCTTCCTCGAGCGCGTCTATGGCGGCGACGTGGGCGAGCTCTACAAGCCGGATAGCACGGGCTTCGGCGGCGGCCGCGGCAACGGGCGCGAGTTCGACATGCAAGACATCCTCGCCGAGCAGGACGCCGCCAGCGATGCTACAACCGAGAGCGATACCACGATCGACGACGCGGATGCGGCCTCGGACAAGGACACGGCGGCTGGCCCGGATGATGCGGATGCCGGTAGCGGCCAAGGCGGCAAGCCCGGTGGGGGAGGTCCAGGCGGTGGGCCCGGCGGCGGTCCAGGCGGTGGTATGGGCTCTGCCGACGTCAAACTCCAGTACATCGACGACGACCCCGATTCCTACGCAAACATCTTCGACAACGCAAAGACCGACATCACCGCAGCTGACAAGGCCCGCCTTATTGAGTCTCTGCGCAAGCTGAGCGCGTGCGAGGATCTGGAGGACGTGCTTGACATGGAAGAAGTGCAGCGCTATTTCGTGGTCCATGACTTCGTGTGCAACGGCGACTCCTACACCGGCAACATGATTCACAACTACTACCTACGCGAAAACGATGGCCAGCTATCGATGATCCCTTGGGACTACAACCTTGCCTTTGGCGGCTTCGACGGCGGCGACGCCACGAGCCTCGTCAACAGTCCCATCGATGATCCCGTCTCCTCCGGCTCCGGTGGTATGCCCCAAAATTCGCAAGAGGAGCAGGGCGGAAGACCTGCCGATGGCGATGCGCCGCAGCCGCCCAACGGAGGCCAGATGTCTGGATTCCCTGCTAGCGGACAAGCTGAGCAAAGCGGCGCCGCAAGCTCCTCTTCCTCGACGGAGTCGGACAGCCGCCCCATGGTGGACTGGATTTTCACCGATGAGTCTTACACCGCGCACTATCACGAGCTCTACCAGGAGTTCATCGATACGGTGGACATCCAGAGCATCATCGCAGAGGCCGAGGCCCTGATAACTCCCTACGTTGAGCGTGATCCGACGAAGTTCTGCACCTACGAAGAGTTCCAGACAGGTGTCGACACCCTCAAGCAGTTCTGCGCGCTGCGCGTCCAAAGCGTGCGAGGCCAGCTCGACGGCACCATTCCTTCTACGGAAGAAGGTCAGCAGGAGGATTCGTCCGCGTTCGCCGATGCTTCGGCAATTAGCATCTCTGACATGGGTTCGATGGACCAGAACGGCGGTGGCGGTGGTCCCGGCGGCTTCGGCCCGAACGGTGAAGCGAACGGCGGCGGTCCCGGCGGCTTCGGCCCGAACGGTGAAACGAATGGCGGCGGTGGCCCCGGCGGCTTCGGCCCGAACGGCGAAGCGAACGACGGCGAGCACTCTGAAACGGGTGCCTCCGAAGATGACAACGGGGATGAGCCGACCGCAGAAGGTCCGACTGACGATGGGTTCGGCGAGGGCGGACCTCCCAGCGCTGCCGGCTTCGGTGATGAGCAAGCGGGCGACGGTGCGAGCGGTTTCCAGCGTCCTGACGATGCCCATGCCAGGTCAAGCATGCCATTCGACACTTCAGAGGTGCGCAGCTCTACGTCCTTGTTGGACCACCTGCCGATGTTAGTCGCGTGCGCGGTCGCCATCGTTGCGGGCATCGCCGTTACGTTCCTCTTCCGGCGCCCATAAAGGGCCAAAGGTCCCGCGCCTGCCACCCCCAACTACACACGGTTTCTTTCCAAAATCTCAAAAAAGTAGTATACTGAATGAAAAAGTGCCAAAATTTCAGTTTGAGGAGAAACCGTGTGTAGTTCCGCGAGCCGCCGGCGCGCGTGGTACCGGAACAGTGTGTAGTTCCGCGGGCCGCGCCTGCATCCGGCTTACCCCTCCTCTTCGTGGAGGTAGCTCATATCTATGGCGTTGAACTGGTACGCGGACTCGATTGCCTCAAGGCCGAGCTGGAGTGCGCCGTACGCTGCGTTGTAGTTGGCGGTAAAGAGCTCGTACGTCAGGTACATGCCGACGAAGTCCGACGAGAGGCCGAGCGCCGTAAAGAGGATCGTCCATCCGACTGCCGTGCCGGGGTCTGCAATCGACAGTTCTAGCGTGATGAGGATGAGTATCAGCAAAAACATCAACGAGATCGATCCGTCGGTAGCCTTGAGAATCAAGAACGGTGGAATGACGAAGTTGAGGGTAGCCCGAGGACTCAACATTGCCTGGCTCATGGGAATCCAGAACGAGGTGTACTCGGGAGTAACGCCAAGTTTGTCCTCGCAGAACTCATACTCCTGCTTCATGATGGTGGTGATGTTTCCACTTGTGAACGCGAGCATCACCAGCGGTTTTAGCTTGCCCCACAGAAGTGATGCCTTGATCTTGTATTTGAGAGCTACGCGTACGAATTTGATGACTGCGCAGATGGAAGTCGCAAGGTACATCGCCACGATGAACTCCCAGCCACTGAGCAGTGATGCACCGGCCCCTCCAGCGACTGCGATGAAGATACTGCAAAACGGTATGACGGGCATGATGAATTGAGCTATGTCCAACACCGACATGATCCATACGCCGATTTGGTTGAGGACTTCCTTGAGCTCCTTCAACTCATTGCTGGGGATTATGAATGCGGCGCCCATAACGAGACCCATCACGACAAGCTGCGGTGTGTTGCCTTCCATAAGCGGGCTGATGGGATCCTTGGGAAAGATGCCCAAAATTAAATCAATGACATCGCGTGTCCGAAGGCTGACGTTGCCCGAACCAAAGACGCTGAAGAACAAAAGAGACACCACAATGCCTACGGCCATCACCGAGAGGATGACGCTGATGAAGCGTCCAATGAGCTTAAATCCCATGTTCGTGAGGTCGTTGACGCTCTTGAGCGCAGATACTGCCGTCACCATGGATACGAGTATGACAGGTCCCATGACGCAAAGGAGCAGATTGAGGGCGACGGTCTTTACTGGCGTTGCGATGTCGTTAATCAGAGTGCTGCGCATACCTTCGGGCAGATGCATGCAAAGCAGGCCGCACACAAGGCCGATAATGGGTGCCCAGAGCATAGGGGAGTTGAGCATCGACTTGGGTTTCAAGCGCGGGCTGGACAAGACAACGTAGTTGTGCCTCGCCCGGTACGTGTAGAAGAAACCTGCGGATTCGTTTCGCAGTAGTGGCTTCAACTCGTTCTCTCTGACGCCGTCACGGCTCTCGGTGATTATCTCGATGGGGTTATGCTTCTCTCCCTGCACGTCGAAACTTAGTCTGACCTTCCTGAACCGCGTGAATACGCGGTATCGGACTTCGACGCCCTCGCCAAGGAATTCGTAGAAGCTGTCCAGTATGCTGGATGCGCAATCCAAAAAGGGTGCGATTTCGTCTACTGTGGCCTTCTGCTCCTCCAGTTCGTTACGGCAGTCAGCCATGATTTCGTCGTAGCGCCTCTCGGAAGAAAGCGTGAATGTCTTGGTACTGCTCACGTGGGTTCCTCGCCTATCCCTGTTTGACCGTGGAACACCCATCATAGAGCAATACACCGATGCTGTCACAGAAGTGAGCTTATCTATCAACAACCGTATTATAATGAGCATTGTTTATTTGGAATCGAGATGATGGGGTTCGACATGCCCGACATAGGTCTTTGTGTGCCCTTCGTAAATGACGACGCGTACGTCGAGCAGCTGGAGAGACAGAATTGAGTGGCTACACGCGCATGGCATTCGCTTCAAATCGGTACTGAGAATCTATAGGGGAGGTGCCTATGGCGGGAGTGTTCGAGAGGTTCGCGCCGTTCGTGCAGGACTTCATCTACGCGCATGACTGGGAGGCCCTTCGCGGCATCCAGGTCGCCGCTGCCGAGGCGATCTTTGACACGGACGAGCACGTGCTGCTCACATCCTCGACCGCTTCGGGAAAGACGGAGGCGGCCTTCTTTCCCATCCTCACGCTCTTTGACGAAGACCCGCCTACCTCGGTGGGAGCCATCTACGTCGGCCCGCTCAAGGCCCTCATCAACGACCAGTTCTATCGCCTCACCGACCTCTGTCTGGAAGCCGACATTCCCGTCTGGCACTGGCACGGTGACGTCTCCGCTTCGCACAAGGCCCGCCTCATGAAGAAGCCCCGTGGCATCCTCCAGATCACGCCGGAGTCGCTTGAGGCCATGCTACTGCATCGCCACTCCGCCATCCCGCGTCTCTTTGGCGACCTGCGCTTCGTGGTCATCGACGAGGTGCACTCTCTACTGCGTGGTGACCGAGGCGGTCAGACGCTCTGCCTGCTCGAACGCCTAAGCCGCATGGCGGGTTGCAACCCCCGGCGCATCGGGCTCTCGGCAACGATAGGAGATCCCGAGGCATGCGGTGCGCTGCTCGCTCAGGGGACGGGACGGACGACCGTGGTGCCGCGCGTCGAGGCGACTGGTCAGACGTGGCGCATCTCGATGGAGCACTTCTACACCTACGGGCAGCAGGCGAGCGAGGTGGCACGGGTGCCGCGCACGGGTTCTGTCACGCACGTGGATGCCATCGTGGAGGAGGTGGACGCGCCAGCATTACCCGCCGTGACAGGGGAGACCGTGACAGGGGGGACAGTCCCCTCCGTCACCATGACGGAGGGGACTGTCCCCCCTGTCACGGATGACTCTGCTCCCGCGAACGCCGACCCAGGTATCGGCTACATCTACGAACACACGCGCGGCCACAAGTGTCTCGTCTTCTCCAACTCGCGCGAGGACTGCGAGGCCGTCACGACAACCCTGCGCAGCTACTGCGAGGCGAACGGGGAGCCGGACCGCTTCCTCATCCACCACGGCAACCTCTCCGCGAGCTTTCGCGAGACGGCCGAGGAGCTCATGCGCGACGACGAATTGGCGCTCACGACCTGCACCACGGCCACCTTGGAGCTCGGTATCGACATCGGACGGCTCGAGCGGGCGTTCCAAATCGACGCGCCTTTCACGGTGAGCGCGTTCCTGCAGCGCATGGGCCGCACGGGCAGGCGCGGCGCCCCTCCCGAGATGTGGTTCGTCATGCGCGAAGACCCACCAGAGCCGCGTGCCATGGTGAGCGAGACGATTCCCTGGAAGCTTATGCAGGGCATCGCGCTCGTGCAACTCTACCTCGAAGAGCGCTGGGTGGAGCCGCCGCGCCTCGACCGTCTGCCCTACAGCCTGCTCTACCATCAGACGATGGCGACGCTAGCTTCTGGTGGCGAGATGAGTCCGGCTGCGTTGGCGGGACGCGTCCTCTCGCTGGCATACTTCCGGCGCGTCGATGCCGACGACTACCGCGTACTTCTCCGCCATCTCTTGGAGATTGGCCACATCGAACGCACCGAGATGGGCGGGCTCATCGTGGGCCTCGCGGGCGAACGCGTGACGAACAACTTCCGCTTCTATGGCGTTTTCGTCGAGAGCGAGGAATACACGGTGCGCAGCGAGTCGCAGGAGCTGGGGACCGTGGTGCAGCCGCCTCCGGTGGGGGAGAAGCTCGCCATCGCGGGCCACGTCTGGATCGTGGAGGAGATCGACCACAAACGCCGCCTCGTCTACTGCACGCAGGTCAAGGGCAAGGTCCCGGCCTACTTCGGCGAGTGCCCCGGTGACATCCACACGCGTGTCCTCGAGCGCATGCGGCAGGTGCTGCTCGAGCATCGCGACTATCCCTACCTGCGCGACAACGCCCGTGCACGACTCGCCCACGCGCGCACGGTGGCGATGAACGCGGGCATCGGACGCGAACCGCTCATCAACCTCGGCGGCGACATGTGGGCGCTTTTTCCGTGGCTGGGAACGTACGCGTTTCTTGCGCTCGAGCGCCTCGTCAAGTTGCGTCTGCCCAAGGACCTAGGCATCAAGGGTGTGGACGTGAGCCGGCCGTATTTCATTCAGTTCCGCATGCGTGCCGGGGCTGAGGAGTTCTTGGACGCGCTGCAGACGGCGGCGGCAGAGGAGTTCGATCCGATAGAGCTTGTGTACCCTGCCGAGGTGCCCGTCTTTGACAAGTACGACGAGTTCCTGCCCGAGTCGCTGGTGCGCAAGGGCTTTGCCTACGGCGTGCTCGACATAGAAGGAATGCGCGACCGCGTGTTGGGTTGGTGACGTTACTGTGCCGCTTGGGGATATTCCCCTGTCGACATGCTCAAAAGGGGGTATCCCCAAGCAGCAGTGAGAGGAGCGAGCAGCCCTTTTGCGAATTGACGGGATGCGGAGTTCCGGATTACGTATATAGTAGTAAGCAGCTGGAGTTGGAGAAACGCACTACAAAAGAGGAGGACTTATGGATCACGCGGCAAATCAAAACAACCCAACAACCCAAAGCGATCCAAACAAGAAGAAGCCCATCGTACCCATCTTGGCAGCATTGCTGGTTGTCGCCATCGGCGTGGCTATCTTCTTTGCCGTCGGTGGGGGTCGGCCCAAGGAGACGGTCAAGGTGCCTGACGTTTCATTCTATGACCGGAAAGACATAGAGGGCCAGCTCCAGAACGTGGGCCTCAAGCTCGGCAAGATTACCGAGGAGGACACGATGGAGATGCCGGAGGGATTCGTTGTCAGGCAGGACCCTGTGGCTGGCAAGGAGGTCGAGAAGGGGACGGAAGTCGATGTCGTGTTCTCCAAAGGCCTGACCAAGGTCGCAATGCCTGACCTCAGGGGCATGACGGTCGAACAGGCCGAAAAGACACTCACCGACCTCTGGCTCATCCCGACTCCTGGCGAGGCACAGTACTCGACGGACTACGAACCTGGCAAGGTTTGCGCTCAGTCGGTGCCCATTGGCACCGAGGTCGACGTGCTCTCTACCGTGATATATGCGACGAGCTTAGGCGTCGAGAACGTAGCTGTGCCTGATGTAGTGAACAAGAGCATCGATGACGCACGTGATGCGCTGAGCAAGGCAGGCTTGGGCTGTGATACGACGCAGTCGTACCATGACAGCGTGCCCGAGAATGTAGTCATCAGCCAGTCGGTGGAGAAGGATGCCCAGGTCGCAAAGGGCACAGTTGTCACGCTGAACATTTCGCGCGGCAAGCAGCCCGCAGAGAAAGTAGCTGTTCCCAACATCATCAGCTATGCGCTGAACGATGCCATCAGGACGCTGGAGAGCGCTGGACTCAAGTGTGAGTACACGGGCGATGCCAGCGGAAATGTCGTCGATGCGAACCCGAAGGTTGGCGTCCAGGTCGACAAGGGCACGACGGTGAAGGTCACGCTGCGTGCTTCTACCCCGGTTCCCACGCCCACGCCTACACCAACGCCTACACCAACTCCCACGCCTACCCCTACCCCCACGCCTCAGCCGGATCCCGAACCCGAGCCTAACCCCGACGAACTGACCCTCACCGAAGATGACGTGAGGAACATCATCTGGGAAAACGGTTTGGGAGAACTCAAAGAGGGCAGCATGATTAAGGTGCAGCTCAACGACAACAAGTGGTACTGGGAGGTCGAGACCTACGACGTGGATGACGTGGTGCACACGTTCGTGATTGGCCAAGACCGTAACGTCTCAGAGGTCTAGTTTCTTTCCGGCCCTGCGGTTGAAGATTCGATTGCACTGTCAACGAAGCGGTCGCACGTACAGCGAGTCACTGCGTACGAGCGACCGCTTCGGCTATCTCAGCGTGCCAAGCAAGCCGCATGCCATGAGGATGCCCATGATGATTAAGAGCACGCCACTCACGCGTTCGATGATGTCGAAGTGTTGCTTGACCCACGAGAAAGCATTGCCGAGCTGATCGAGCAGAAGTGCCGACAGGGCGAAGGGCAGCCCCAAACCGAGCGAATAGCACAGGAGAAGCAGCACCCCGTGTGCAGCGCTGGCCGAGTTCGCGGCGAGGCCGAGCGCCGCGGCAAGGAAAGTTCCCACGCAGGGTGTCCAGCTTATGGCAAAGACGAGGCCAAACGCTATCGAGCGCAGGAATCCGTGAGGCTTCACGGTCTGCATGGTACCGTGATGAAGCATGGGGAGTTGCAGCACGCCAAGATACCCGAGCCCTAAGGTCACGACTATTGCACCGCATATGATGTTAAGCACCCTGCCGTAGCGTACGAGCAGCGACCCGAGGCTTCCGGCGAATGCGCCGAGGATGCAAAACACCACGGAGAAACCCAGCGCGAAGCCGAGCACCCCTACGAGTGTCGCACGAGTGTTTCTTTGCTGTGTGGCTGATGCCAAGGCTGCGTCGCCCGCAAAGTAGGCGAGATAGAGCGGGAGGAGGGGCAAAAGGCACGGCGAGATGAAGGTCACGATGCCTTCAAGTAAGGTGAGGAGATAGTCCATGGCACGTCACTGCAGCAGTTCGTCGAGGACGGCGCGCATTTGCGTTGGGTCGATTGCGCCCGGCGCGGAGCTAATCAGCTGCCCGTCGGCTGAGACTATGGCCGTGGTGGGAAGCGTGCGGGCACCAAAGGCCGCTGATGCCTCGTAGCTGGTGTCGTAGTAGGCTGGCAGTTCGGCGAAATCGTTGTCGCGAAGCCATGAGGCGGCCCCCTCGACCGTCTCCCGTCTGCCGTCGGTGGCATTCACGAAGGCGAACGACACGCGATCCCCGTACTCCTGATACAGCTCCTTGAAGTCTGGCATCTCTTGGACACAATACGGGCACCAGGTAGCCCAAATGTTTATGACGAGGGGCTTGGAATCAGCGAGCTCGAGGAGCGTCTTTGGTGAGCCGTCCTCTGTGTAGACTGTCGGGCCGTGGTTTTCAGGCTGTTCTGCAGCCTCGCCCGGTGCGCCGACCTCAGCAGTTCCGGCGCTTAGCGGTTCCGAGCTTGGTGCGGGCGTTTTCGCCGTATTGAGCATCTGATACGCGATAGCACCTACGGCAATGAGAGCCACGAGCGCGATGGCGGCCATCAGAGCGTTGCGTTTGTTTCTTTCCATGTATCCTCCATTTGGTTTGTGCACGAGGCATGAATCCTTACTAGATATACCCTCACCACATCCCTGTCGCGCCGAGAAACCCACTCTGCCACGACAACCCCATCGGACACCCGCGCGCTCATCAGGCGTTATGACCTGCGGTGGGACGGTTTTGTTGCAATCAATCTGTAAGATGCTATTAACATTGGACACCGGATGCAAAGAAAGCCTGCCCATCCCATGAGCTACTACACCGCGATAACCACCCTGACTTGGCTGACGCTTGCGGTCATGTGCATCCTCGTTCGCGAGAATGGTCGCCTTCGCAAGGAGGACAGGGTTCGGCACTACGTGGTGTATGCGTTCATCGCCGTGTCGGCGCTCGCCGAATGGCTTGCTAGGATGCTCGATGGTGTCGAGTGCGGGACAAACCCTTCGGAGGGGTTTGTCCGAGTGCGTGATTGCAAATCGAGTGCGTGATTCTTGTCATCCCGAAAACCCCGAGTGCGTGATTTGACGTCCCAACCACGCACTCGGGCGTACTAGAATGACGCAAACCACACACTCGATTCGCAACCACGCACTCGGTCTCTCAGGATGTGACAAGAACCACGCACTCGATTCGGGTAGGTTCGGTTTGGGGCACCGTTTGATTCCAAAGAAACTATTGCGCGCTAGTTGCGTCAGAACTCGACGAAGAATTCCTTGATGCTCACCTCGAAGATGCGTTCGTGCTTGCTGACGATGCCGCCTTTGGGGCCGAAGCGAAGCGCGTGCTCAAGTACCGGGACAAGCATCCCGATTGCGTGACGGTCTGTCTGCCCGAATCATTTGAGTGGTTGCTCTTGGCATCTGGTGTGATAAAGCATGCCGACGTGGAGCGGGTCCTTGCAGACCCAGGAGAGCATATTGAATCAAGGACGTATTTCAGCTGGGAGCAGTTCTTCACGTCATATCTGCGCATCTGCAGAGTCGGCGTTCCTTGGGATTGACGTTTGTGTGGCGCGAATTCCGCGAGATCGACGTTGCCGTGGCGGCGTTCCACGAGATCGACGTTGCCGTGGGCCGCTTTCCCCGGTATTGGCGTCGGCGTGGGTTTTTGCCCCCTGATCGACGTTGCCGTGGCGGTCTTTGCCATGGCAACGCAAAACTGGGGGAAATCAGCCACGCCAACGTCAAGTGGGGGAACGCCTCCACGGCAACGCCGATTCGGCGGAACCCGGCCACGGCAACGTCAAACTCAGGGAAATCGAGCCACGCGAACGCAATACTCGTGGAACGCGTGCCACACCAACGCAAAACCCGGGGAATGCCGCATCCCGAACGCCAGCCCAGGCCAGTGGACTAAGGGTGCCGGATGCATGGCCTCCGCCCACAGGTTTTGAAACTGAGCCCTATTTCACCCTGCCGCAGGTTGTCAGACCGCGAACGCCGCGTGCCCAGAGAGCTCGACTTCCACAAGAGTCTCGCCGTGCCTGATGGATGAATGCCAGAGTGCTTGCTATGATGGTGTCACATGCCGGAAATTGTTCTTGTGCGAGATGGAGGAAGCGGTGGGCCTGTATCTCAACCCCGGACCAAAGAGGTTCAGGATGGCAGCGAACTCGGAGACGTTCGTCGACAAGACCGCCATGCTCTCCCATCTCAACTCCTGCGTGGAGACGGACAGGCGCTTCGCGTGCGTATCGCGCCCCAGGCGCTTCGGCAAGACCATGGCCGCCGACATGCTGTGCGCCTACTATGGGCGCGGCGAGGACGCGCGGGGTCTTTTCGAGGGGCGCACCTACTATGCTGCGCAGAAGTGGTACACCGAGGTCGTGGAGCTGGACTCCGGCAAGGGTTACGCCGACGTCGCCTACCTGCCGTCGCCCAGGTGCCCCGACAAGCCGGCGCTGCTCATCGAGCTCAAGTGGAACCGGGACGCGGACACCGCGCTTGCCCAGATACGCGACCGGCGCTTCCATGGGCGACTGGAGCACTACCTCGACAGCCTCCTGCTCGTGGGCATCAGCTACGACCGCGACGAGTGCCCCGGCTCCGAGGACTACAAGCGCCACAGCTGTCGCATCGAGCGCCTGGGGGACTCGTGATTCTAACGATTCACCCAGGCAGCCTCCGCCGCCGGGTGGCAACAAGCCGACCCGCCACGCAGAGTAATTCTCGGGACAGACGCGTTTCTCTTTCCGGTATCGTGGAACGAAAAGCCGTCCCCCGTTCCCCTGTTCCCGAACCAGGCACCGACAGTTTCCCCGAGTCGCGCTAGGACCGAGTGCGTGGTTGCGAATCGAGTGCGTTGTTTTTGTCATCGAGAAGGTCCCGAGTGCATGGTTCGACGCCCCAATCACGCACTCGGGGCTCCCAGGATGACGCGGACCACGCACTCGATTAGCAACCACGCCCTCGATACTCGACCACGCACTCGCCTTGTCGGGCAGCCAACTGGGCGACGGAGGGACGCGCTTCCTCCGCCTGGGTTCCGTGTCCGCAGGCGCGTGCCATGGGGCGTTCTTGTTGGTCTTGCTTGCCGATTGCCAATCGGAAACGTTACCAATTTTCATAGCATGACTGATTGGATTGGCACTGTTTTCGAGAGGCCGCAAACATTCATCTTGGGAAAGATGGCAAAATAGGACATACTTTTCTGTAATCCAACAGTCAACCAACGTAGGCGTGGTCGCGCTTGCGTGAGCTGCGGAAAGTCGCGTCAGCCATGAACAGATGGCGGAGGACCCTT
>CACXDP010000065.1 GCA_902766445.1 uncultured Coriobacteriaceae bacterium | reverse complement strand
GTCCGAGAGCGCATAGGTGACGCTGCCGTCGCCCGCCTCGCCCGGGTCCACGATCTTGATCTCGTCCCTGCGAAAGAGGCTGCCATCGAGCAGTATGGGGTTGTGCGTCGTGAAGATGAGCTGCGCACCGCGCCTGTTGGTGCCGTCGTCGTGGAAGGCGTTCACGATGGACATGACCGCCATGGGGTGCAGAGAGGCGTCAAGCTCGTCCATCACGAGGACCTTGCCCTGCGAGAGCGCGACCTCCACGAAGGGCAGCATGTTGAGGAACCTCGTGGTGCCGAGCGACTCGTACTTGTCGGAGGGCACCACCACCGTGCCCTGCGAAGTGCCGACCGCCGTATAGAGCTCCGCCGGCTCCGTGGAGCCCTCGCGCTTCAGGAAGGCGAGCGATCCGCCTGAGGCGCCGAAGATGCCCGCCGCCTCGGTGAAGTGGGTGCCGAGAAAGTCGTACACTTCCTCCTCCATCGGGAACACCGAAGCCTCGTTGGCGTGGGTGACAACCATGAGGTCGTCCGAGAACCACGACGAGACCTCCCTCGCAATCGTCGGGCTGACGACGGTCCTGAAGCCATTGTCGAGGAACAGGTCGTCGGGCTCGACGACGGAGAGAAGCGCGTCCGCGGTCTCGCGGTTGGCGACGTACGCCTGTGCGAATCGCGCCTCGAGGGCCGCATGTACCTCCACAGCAACCGCATCGCCCTCCCTGGAGAAGACATCGTGTCCGTCCACGGACAGGCGTTCCGCGACCACGCGCCTCGGATCCCTGGGACGTCCGAACCTCCCGAGGTCAGCCGTGACGGAGTACTCGTAAAGGGACCCGCCCCTCGTGAAGGCCACCTCAAACGTAGTGGGCAAAGGACCGTCCACGAAGGAGCAAGGCACAAGCGAGAGGTCGCGTCCCGTGCCGTCCGCCGACAGTCCACCTCGCCCGACGATTCCCCGGAAGTCCGCGAGCGCCGTAACGAGCGCGCTCTTGCCCGCCGCGTTCGGCCCGTAGATCACAGCGGTGCAGGTGCCCTTCCTCTGCCTTCCTGCGACAGTCTCATACAGGAGGCTGTACTCGAGGTCCTTCTGCTTGGGCGCGGCCTCCATGTTGAGGGTCGCACGATCCATGTACATTTTGTAACCTTCAATGGAAAATCTTAGAAGCATATCCCTCAGCACCTCCTGTTTGAACAAGTGTTTGCACGTAGTTTCTTATCTTGATGGTAATATAGGGGTTCTTATTTTGCAATATTTCTGCAAAATAATTAGTTACTTTGAGTATCATGTTCTACGACTAGCCACAGACGAAAGGAGACGGCATGCCAAGCATAATCGAGCGTCACAACATTCTCCTCTCGTGCCCCGGAGACGTGGACAGGTTGGTACCCACCGTGTTCGAAGCTCTCCATGACTTCAACGAACACTATGGCGACTCGCATCAAATTGAACTTCACGGCAGACATTGGAGCAGGGACATGTACCCGAAGTCGGGCGGGAAGCCACAGGACCTCATCAATGAGGTCATCGTACCGAAATGTGACGCCGCCATCGCCATTTTCTGGTGCAGCCTCGGGAGCCCCACGGATAAATACGAGTCCGGCACGGTCGAGGAGATCGAGCAGATGCTCGATATGGGCCGACAGGTATTCCTATACTTCTCCAAGGAGAATCTACCCTATGAAGTAGCAGAGAAGGGAATCGACGCCCGAATCGCCGATTTCAAGATACGCTATAAGGACAGAGGGGTCTACTTCGAATTCAGCACTGAGGAAGAGCTCTCCAAGCTCCTCTCCACACACCTCCGGCTGCACTTCATAGACCATGCCGATGCGGAGCACGACACAAGCGATGCCGTAGTCCCAGGGACACCGCTACCGAGGCTCGTCGGCGTCGTCAACGGCCGCATCTCGAGCACAGCGTTGTATCAGAGCGCGTTCCTGTCCCCTCGTCAGCAGGATGCGGAAGAGATCAGGGGCGAGATTCGCCGGCTGCTCACATCCACCGTCGAACGTTATGCGAAGCACCTCGACAAAAAACGCGAATCCGAAGAGCAGAAGACACAGATGACGATTAAGGAAACCGGGCCGACTGGCTTCCAAGGCGCCCTCGCAAACCTCGACGTCGCTGCTTTCAACGCACATCCAGGTTTTCCCGTAGCTATCGAAGACAACACTAAGCGGATTATCCAAAAGATCGCCGAAGCAGAAGACGTCGACCTTCCAGAAGGATTCCTTACCTTCAAAGAGCTATCTAATTTCACCATACCTCTCAATGGTGGCACCCAGTACTATGGGCCATGGGAGGAGGAGCGGCGATACCGTGACATCATGGAAATCGAAAGCAAGATATCGGAGTTCTGCCTATGGAAGTCGGCGGAGGAAGCGTACGGAGAGCTGTCGAATGCCGTGCTGGCGCTCGAGAACGCGGGCACGGCACCAGACGAGGACATTGACGTCTATCTAAGCTTCCCCACCGACGCGCTCATCCTGCCAAATGACATCCCAAGACAAGATGACCACTGGCTCTCCATGCTGGAAGACAAGGTGGGATTATCAGACTACTTCGCGCCAAGGATTGGACTCAAGCTACAAGAATACTCGGAGTCTGATCTTCATCGCTGGACGCCTAGGGAGATACGAGGCTACGGTGACGCATATGCCGTCGAGGAGCTCTTAAACTGCTTCCCTTACGACTTCGAGGAGGACGGTGAGACGACAACGGTCAGACTCCACTTCAGTCAAATCAAACAGCATACGGCAATCGCGTTTCCCACGCCGATCTTTCTGACAAGTCCGATCAACTCCATCCCATATGAGATTATTTCCCGTGGAGTGGGCGATGTTGTACGCGGAGTACTTGACGTGACGCGGGAAAACCACTGACGTCGAAGGGACTCAAAACAATCTCCGCGCGATAGCAACGACATAGCCAACATCATCAGTGACGTTGACGCCGGGTCGGCCCTGCTTGTTGTAAAAGCCATCCGGCGTTAAGGCTTGCATCGGACCAAGTCGCAAGGCTTTACATGCTCATCCTCCCAGCATGTCGCGCGTCCAGGACCCGCACTTCACCACCAGGATGAACTCCAAGATGCAGGTGGCCGTGACGGAGAGAATCATTTCGCTGGTTCCGTCGGCATGCCAGCTTGTGGACACGGTCATGTGCAGCAATGTCGGGAAGAGATTGAGCACGAAACTGAGCGCCGTGTAGCCGAGCACGAGCGACGTAAAGTTGCGCAGGTATCCAATTCCCATCCGCCTTGTCTCGTCTATGTCGAGGAGGATCAGCGATGTCGGGCGCATCGTCGCCATGAAGAGGAGCTGCGTGCCGCGGCCTCACACGATTGCCTTGGGAATAATAATGGCGACGTCGGTGAACAGCATGCAGATTGCGATTGGTAGGAACATCGGCAACCTGATTAAGGAAGAAAGACGACGACTGGATCTAGCCGTATATCTCGCTGGCTTCGCCGGGATCGAAGAGTCCGTCTGCTCGATCCCGGCGCTCGAAAGGGTGTCGGGATGCCGCTCGATGGCCTGCTTTGCCATGGAGGTCGAACGAGAGCACCTCCTGAGGAGGGGCGGAGTGGGATTTGAGCTTACAGCTCACTTGGGTGGAACTTTCGCTAGAGTTGTCGACAGCGGGGAGTACGAGATTCTTCTCGGAAGCGAGCGGGTGTTTTGCAGCTGCATACGTTGGCGGAGGGAAACAAGCCAGTCCAGGGAGTTCGAGAGGCACCACCGACTCTACTGTCCCTTGGTCTCGCGTGCGGGCAGGGATGACCGGTGTTTGCGCCTGTTTGACGCAGGAACCATGGTTGTGCGCCACAAGTTGACGCAATTCATAGTTTGCGTGAGTGGTAGCCCTGCTGGTACAGCAACTCGAGTTTTGGTGCCGATTCTGGCGAGCGGTCAACATGGCGGCATGCGCAATGCCCCACAATTCGCGAATGAGCAGGCGGGGTACTTCCTCTTGGATTCTACCAGCCGCCGGTTTGCGGGATGTCGGGATCGTGCGTGGGATTATCCGCCATGATATGGCAAAGCTTTACTTTGCCAGTAAAGTCAACAGCACGCAGATAAGTTGCTCGACGTTCTCTGCGCGGTCAATCGCCTGCTTCAGCGCCTCCTTCTCAAGGGTGGTGAGTGGTCTCGAGTAGCTCTCAATTGCCAGCTTGCAAAGCAGCTTTGCCTGCATCTCTGTCATGGTCGTGTCGTCCTCGATTCTGAACGCCCGTCGAAACCTAATACATATATACCACCACCGTATCGTCAAGAGGAAGCGTCCCTATTTTTTTGATGCGGGGACTGTTCACCTGCAGCTGCGCAAGGGACTGTGAGGGCGGAAAGCCAATGTATCAGGTTGATCGGATATCGCAGGTTGGCACCTTGTGAGAGGGGCGGTCATCAGAATGGTGGCCCCCGAATAAGATCGCAGCCGATTTCCGCCATACCATCGGCCAAAAAGTAGATGGTGGCGAAGGTGTCGGGATTTCTCGCGTCACGCGCCTCCACACCTAGCCTTTGTCTAGCAACGGGAAACCCCAGCGAAGAACTCCTCCATCAGCTCGGCCGACCTGCTGTCAGCCCACGCTAGAGTGGAGACGCGCGCATATAGCAAACTAGGATATAGCGATTGTGATGTCAGCCCACGCTAGAGTGGAGACGCGCCTTGTTGTGGAAGTCGCTGGGGAGGTCCGATACACTTCTACGAGATGCATTACGTACCTGCGAATGCCGGCTATCTGAAATGCGGGTATGCGCTCGCGCGCAATCTGTGCCCGGTTGGGAACTGCCATGCTGCGTACCGCAAACGGGGGAAGGGGCCTTCCCTGCAGGAGCGGCTTGACGAGGGCATCGTGAATGAGATCACGAATGCCGAAGTTGTAAAATTGTCCATTTTGACATCTTGGGTCAGTGGTTGATATCGGATTGGGAGTTCCGCCATAGCCCTTGGCCGTTCGTTCCGGCATTTGCTATCGTATGAAATCGGGTGTCATTAGGATGGGCGGGTCGTTGGATTGAGAAAGAGAAGGACGCACGAGGATTTTGTCAAAGAGATGGCCGAAGTACATCCGGATATGGAGGTCTTAGGCCAGTTTGCTGGCATGAATAACCCCGTGCGGGTGAGATGCAAGACATGCGGCAAAACCTCTGATCCCAAGCCCGCAAATCTTCTCGGGTCAAAGAACAGGGCTCCGACAGGATGCCGGTATTGCTCCAACAACGTACGAAAGACAGGCGAAGAGTTCGTTTCACGGCTCGCTGCCGTCAATCCGTCCGTCGAGGCACTTGATGCGTATCCCGGGTCGAACAAGAAATTGATGAGATTCCGATGCAAGGAGTGCGGGCACGTTTGGACTACCTCTGCGCAGTCTGCCTTGCAGGGCCACGGGTGCAAGGTCTGCTGGGACAATCGTAGGTCCCAGGCCGTGATGCTGAGCCAGGACGAGTTCGATTCTAGGATTGCCGAGGCTAACCCTGATGTACGCATAGTGGGGTCGTATAGCGGGGCGCACGACACTATAGAGGCCGAATGCATGAAGTGTGGTTTTCGGTGGCACCCCATCGCCTGGAACTTGGTCTGTGGATCGGGCTGCCCCGCATGCGGCCTGTCCGTCAAGACGTCCTTTGTGGAGCGTTTCATACTGCATGCGCTCAGAGCTGCGCTGGGCGAGCATGCCGTCCTCGCCCGCGATAAGGCAACGATAGGAAGAGAGCTCGACATATATGTGCCAAGCAGGTCGATTGCGGTAGAGCCTGGCAGCTGGTACTGGCACAAGCTTTGCCGTGACGGCGACTTGGCAAAGAGGCGGTTGTGCGAAGAACAAGGCATACGCCTCATAACCATATATGACAGCGTGAGTGAGGACGCATTGGCGCAGTTCGACGGCGATGACGATGTGATTTGCTATGCCGCTAGTCTTGGCGCAAAGAAGAACCGAGGTCAGTTGGTAGAGCTTGTCTACCTCTTACTCGATGCCCTCGGTTGCGACTTTCATTTCTCGAAGGACGAATGGGCGAATGTCACGAAGATGGCAAATGAGCATGCGCGACTCAACGACGGCTCGTTCAGGCTGCGGATGCTTGAGAAGAACCCCGGCATCACGGTCCTGGGAGAGTTCGTTGACCAGGACGAGCCGATTCTGGTGCGTTGCAATCGTGGCCACGAATACTATTCTACGCCGAGGAACCTGCTCGCCGGATGTGGGTGCCGTAAGTGCGCGGACATCCAGACGGGCAATCGGTCTCGGTTGAGCCAGGACGAGTTTGAGTCAAGGCTCGCCAAACGACTCCCAAGCGTCAGGGCGCTCGGAGACTACAGGGGCATGTCGCACAAGGTGCGTGTCATGTGCCAGCTATGTGGCAAAGACTGGAGCCCGAGGGCCGGGGACTTGCTTCGAAAGGGACACAAATGCAGGTAGGGGACAGAACCTGGTGAAGGCTTTTCGCCCACTAGGGTCGCCGAGCCGCTGGGTCTTGAGAGACGGCATCCTCTTGTCAGTGCTGGGCCGCGGGAGGTTGATTGCTCGGGCGTCAAAGACGGCCCCGTCGTATGCCGGGTCGGTCCGCGCGGTGGTCGGGCGCCTCAGAGATGTCGGCATGCACTCCATCTGAGTCCAGCGACCGTCGACAAAGTCTAGTATCTCACTCGTGTATAATGGGTATATTTCGAATGAGTCCATAGATGGGAGCACAATCAGGCATGGCGACTTCGAGCATCGGCACGACAACCGTCGTGAAGAAAGAGTACGGAAAGGTTCTTCTGCGGGCGATACGTCGTCACAAGGCGCTTGCACAAGCGAGGGACGGGCACATGCGCCCCGGTGGGATCTCGGAAGTGCGTGCGGTTGGCACGCGCAGGTAGGCCACGGACATATGCGCTATGGATTGTATGGCCTATCGGAGCTCTTGAACGACGAGAGCGTGCGTAACCTCACCCTCGACGCCTTGGATGAGTTCGACTGCGGCCACAACGCGCACGACGTCATGTCCTATCTTCGCGAGCGCGCGGTCGTGGACGATTTCGTGGGAAGATGCAGGACTTATCTTGTCGTGGATCTCGACAGGATCTTCGCGCGGGACCCGAAGGTGGAGATACTGGCTTACTTCACTATTACCCAGCATAGGCTAGACATATCGGAGCTGATGCGGGACGAATCCTTTTCGGAGGTGGGCGAGTACCTTCTCGGTGACGACATGTTCCATGGCGATGCGCCGAGGACGGTGAATGGGTACCTTATCGTCCAGTTCGCGAGGGCCGTGAGCCTTACTCCGGGAAGTGCGAGGGGATTCTTGCAGTTTGCGCAAACGACCATTGAGCGCGCTTCGGAGCTTGTTGGCGGCACGTACATCGTTTTGGATTGCGGGGCGGAGCGTCTGAGGGACTATTACCAGGACTTCGGGTTTGAATGCATCAGAACGGAGGAGGACGAGTCGGGAGGTACCGTCTACCAAATGTTCAAGCTGATTGATCGGTGAACGGAGCCGCGCTCTACCGGTGAAAGGGCATGAGTCCTTCTGCGCATGTGGGGCGATCTATATGCAGACAATCTGATCCAAGGACGGTTTTTGGAGGTGCGAGAAGATGGAAGTTGCCCATTTCGATCCCTTCCTTTACACGTACTGCTCTCTTGCTACGCTAAGGACCATGACGGATAAGGGGACCTTGAGGTTCTCTGATATTCGCAAGTCGAATGACCGCAAGGAGCTGGTGTATGGCTTTAACCAGATAAAGAAGAGACTCGAGACGCTCATTTCGGATGATCGCAAGCTGGCTTTGGAAGGCGAGATCGCCCTAAGGGCTGGTAAGGTCTCGAAGAACGGGATTAAGGGCACGCTGACACCCATCTCGGGCGACTCTATTGACCTCTGCGAGAGGTGCAACGGGCGCCTGTACGCCTACTTTCTGCGAGAGTACTTTGATGAGGACGACCTCGTGAGCGAGGAGGAGTTCCTTGATGTCTGCGACTACATTGTCAGACAGCTTGATTGCGTCGGCAGAGCCATGAAGCGAGAGCGTGAGGGCAAGCCATATGACAAGGCATCCGCCCATGTCCTCACTCCGCGCTGCCTTGCTCTGTGCTTCACGGGCAATGGCGACCTCCTGAGCCAATGGAGGGGATACGGCGACGACGGCAGGGGAGTGGCGGTCGGGTTTCGCAGGTCCGATATAAACGAGCTGCTCGATTGGTGGAGCAAATTCGAGCGCGTAACTGAGGGAGAGAGGCGCCACCTTAACCATGGGACCGTGTATTATCGTGACAAAGACGACAGCTTCACGGCGATAACGACCAGCGCGATGCGGCATCGGCCTTTCATGAACGACCGCTGGGAGCTGACGAGGGGAAGCATGCTGAGACAAGATGAGATGTCGTTGTGTGACGTGCGTATATATCACATGCTGCAGCGCTACCTGTCGCAAGGACTCCCTGTGGGTGATGACTTCATGACCAAGCGGCGCGAGATTCGTTATGTGTTTAGGGCCTGCAGAGACGTTGCCCCGCTCTTCAAACAACGCCTCTTCTTTGAGGAAGAGGAGGAGAGGCTCTTTCTCTGGATTGAGGGCGGCAAGAAGATAGACGGGCTGGATGAATTCATTCCGCAGGAGGCGGGATGGGTATCCCGTGATGGTATGCTCGTGCCCTACTTGGATATCAATGCGCTCAAGCATGGGGAGGAGAGGACCTGCCGCCTCGGTCCAGCGCCGGTCGTATCTGTCGGCAAGGTCGTCATAGGACCTCGGTGTAGGGCGTCCGAGCATGACATCGCGGCGCTCTTCTCAAGTTACGGGGAGCCACCAGAAATCGTCCACTCGGACATACCGTATGTCGGATAAACCGTTCAGAGTCATTTAACGTGCGATATCATCCGCGCGCGAGGACCCGTCGAGGTCCGTGGCCAACGCACGGCTCGCCCGAGACCGCCGCGTCGAAGACCGCCTTGAGGAAGTAGATCTTGTAGCTTGCCGTGAAGTTGCCGGGCATGCGCTCAAGCCGGGACGCCTTGAACGCGTCGTCGGTAACGGCAAGCGGGCTTTGGTTGGTATCGGGCATGGGCCGTCCAGTGGTCGCAGTCTTCTTGCGGGGAGGGTTGTGCAGGTGGCAAGAGTCTTCCGCACGCGGGTGCGCCGTTCCACATCCAAGCCGTGGAGGCAGCTAACGTCTTCCCATGCGCAACTGGGAACAAGCTAGGCTTCCTCGATGGCGAAGGCAAATGTCATTGATGGCAGATTGTGCCGCCCGACAGATGCAATCGGCCGGGGCCGGATTACGCGGTGCCAGAACGCCGCTTGTCGCGCGAATGCGAGCCATATGCTGGTTGCGGCGTGCGACGGTTGCGGATTGGAAACAGGCTTCTGAGCAGGAATCTAGTCGTGCGATCTGGCGTGATGACAGGTTCCTGCATGCAGCCGTGGTTTCACCAAGACGAGCGTACATGTAGGTGGCATATGAACGAACAAGGGACGTCGGCGAGGCCAAGCGCCCGTCTTGTCCTCATGCGGGAATGCAACCGTATTGCGAATGCGGAGCCTGAAGAGAAGCGGCTTGGTTTCGCGGAGTTCGCGCTTCTGGTCCATCTGGGCGCGGTGTCTCGTCCTGTTCTGCCAAGCGAGCTGGCTCGTTATCGGGTGGCGTCTGCGGCGGCGACATCGACCGCCGTGACTCGCATGGCTGGGCTTGGGCATGCCGGACGTCGCAGGCATCCGGGTGACGCGCGAAAGCGAGAGGTTTGCATGACACAGTCGGGGGAGGGCTATGTCGCCCGGGCGATTCTTGAGCTAGGCCGGTCGCCCGGCTGCGGGGCGGATGCGACTCGCCCGACCCGCTCGTGAGGTAGTGTCGGGAATGTTTGGTGTAGCAGCCGTGGCATGCCCGCGCCTGTTCCTTGCTCATTGCGCTGGTGCCGCCTCGTTTCGCGTCGCCGTCGCTGTGGAGATTGCCCTTAAATATGGTATAAATATCCCATATACATGTGATTGGAGGACGACATGCAGATGGTGCCCGTGAAGGAGCTGAAGGACGCGGCGAGGATCTCGCGCCTCTGCCACGAGTCCGGCGAGCCGGTGCACGTGACGAAGAACGGATACGCCGACATGGTGATCATGAGCGCCGAGGTGTACGAGGCCATGGAGTCGCAGGCCAGGGTCGGGCGCACGGTCGCCCTCGTTCAGGAGGGCATTGACGCGGTGTCGCGGGGCGACTGCCGCGACGCCTTCGAGGCCGTCGCGTCGCTGCGGGGCAAGTATGGCATATAGGCCAGCATCCCCGTGAGCTTTGAATCTCTCGGGGACGAAGGGCTGCGCAAGTTCGCCACGTTCTGGCTCGCCATGAGCCCGGGGGAGCAAAGGGCGAGCTGAAGGATCTTGAAGATGGAATAGCTGAAGCGGCGCCCGAGGAGCTTCGAGATAGGATTCGGGGCTTGGTGGCCAGCTCAACGGCTGTTCGTATCGCATACGTATCGACTCGCTATTCGACGAGTGTGGCACGTATATCCATAGACTGATTCCGAATCAGGAAACGTTCGTCAAAGCCCAGAGGGACTTTCGCAACAACGGTGCGCACGCATTGGATAAGAGTGGCAGCATCGAGGCTCAGATTAACCATTACTATGCGTTGATTTTGCTTGCCTATTATGTGGTTCTGAGACGCTCGATATCTTAGGATTCGTCGCCCTTCTTCATCGATGCGCCAATTGCCCGGGCGTCTGGAGAGATCAGGACGAACTGAATTTTCTGTCCATCGAGCTCACAAAGCAGAGACGTGTAGCTATCCCAAATTGAGGGCATGTGATCTAACGGTATCGTTCAAACGTCTAGGCGAACCAAGTCGTAGCTTTCTGTTCCTGCGAATTTGCGCAAGCTACCAACGCTCGTGCAGCAACACAAGACCGGCGTGAATCCATCGCCATCCTCCGAACTCACTGTCATGTGATGCGCGCTATCATCACGGCAATACAACCCTAATCATCGGCCGCATTGATCATTTCCACAATCGATTGTTGTTTTTCAGCGATGTCAATTGCCATCACGCGGTCTGAGGCGTGTCGCGGCTCCGCACAGCGAAGGAGGACGATGTATGATGCTGCCCGAACTCAGTGTCATGACATGCTCGCAGTTCGATTCTTCTCGAACAACATATCTCCTCCAAGGGTGACTGTTCACGTTTATCGAAAATTTCGTCGAATGTCCTACAAGCGAGTAAAATCGTATCCGTAGCAAGGAGGAGGTGATCGGGACTGTGCTGCTCAAGATGTCTGTTTCAAACTTCAAGTCGTTCGACGGGGTCGCGACGCTTGACCTTGTCTCCTCGACGAAGGTCCGGAAGCTTGCTACCCATGTCGTCTCGTTCGGTGATGTTAAGGTGCTTAGGAACGCTGCCGTGTACGGCGCCAATGCGTCTGGTAAGTCCAATCTGTGGAGCGCGTTCAGGATTTTGCACCAATCTCTCTCTTTCGGTTCACTTCCCCTGGGGACGAGCGAGTGGTTTTGCAAGCTCAGACCAGAGAATGCCGATAGGCCGTCGACGTTTGACTTGATGTTCGAGATTGCCGGGCGGTTCTATGATTACGGGTTCTCTGCAATGCTCAAGGACCGAAGCGTCGTCTCGGAGTGGCTTTATCTGCTCGATCCACGAGCAGACAGAAAGTGGAACTCGACAGCCGTATACGAGTACTCAATGGAAGGCGATACTGAGGGTTTACCGCGCTTGGGAGAGGTCCCAGGCGCGACCGAAGACGATAGGGCTCGCTTCGCCCTCTACGCGCGCGATTTCGTGTGGGGGCTCGACAGGCTATTTCTGACCGAGCTCAACAGAAACAAGCGGTATGAGAGCGGCTCCTTCTTCCTACGTTTCGTCGATGCCTACAGGGGCATGGTCGAGGGCATGCGGGTGATGGGCGCGGGCGAAGCGAGGCCACAGTCGAACGCCTATCTAAGTGTCGGGACCTTGCCGAGGGTCTCTGCCCTGCTTTCGGGATTTGACACCGGCATCGAGCAGATTGAACCACGAAGGATTACCCAGGCTGAGCTCAGAGAGCTTGTCCCGCAGGACGTGATTGACGATGTGAGGGGCATCGCCCGTCAGGCGGCGTCCCAGACCGGGACCCTTTCTGAGGCGAGGTATCAGATGGTGGTGAGGGCACCCGGCGCGCTTGTCGTGATTGAGGGCTACGACCAGTCTGAACCCGTCCTCACGAAGCTGATTCTCAAGCATGGCGGGTCGTTCTTTGACTTCGAGTTTGGCGAGGAGTCTGAGGGCACGCAGCGATTGTTCGACTTCATAGAGATGCTCCTGTGCGCGGAGGATGGGGCCGTCTTTGTCGTCGACGAGATCGACAGAAGCCTGCATCCCATGCTGACGCGACATCTCGTCGAGCTGTTCAACCAGCTGCATGCCCACGACCACGTCCAGCTGATCTTCACGACGCACGAGGATTCGCTCATGGACTTCGGGTGCCTGCGCAAGGATGAGATCTGGTTTGTGGACCGAAAGGAAAGCAGGGGATCGATACTTTACCCACTTGATGCCTTCTCGGAGGTGCGAAGCGACACGAGCGTAGACAGGAACTACTGGAACGGTCGCTACGGAGGCGTTCCCGTGCTTGCGTCGGTCGAGTCGATGGCGAGTTGATTCAATCATGCCACCGATCAATGACATAACGACTTGGGGACGCCATTCCGATGTGGGGGAGCCGCTAAAGCCTTTGAGGAGATTCTTTCTCCTATACGAGGGAAGCCGTACCGAGCAAGCGTACTTCTCTGAGCTGCTGCTTCTCTTGAACAGGATGGGCTTGCCGAAATATGTTGCTGTGGAACGCTGTGAGCGTACGGAAAACGACGAAACCGCATCAAACCCTCGCAGGTTGCTGCGTCTTGCCGAAAGCGAGATCAAAGAGGGGGACTCCTTCGCCGAAGGAGATGAGATAGCCATCGTCTTTGACGTGGACATCTACGCGCATAAGCCGGGCGACTACGAGTCTCTGCTCGCCGAATTTGCCGCTTCGGGAATGCAGCCCTATGTGACCTTCCCAAGTTTTGAGCTGTTTCTGTTGCTGCATTTGGAGGATGGTTACATAAGGTGGGTCGAGCCAAACGAGAGCCTGATAGTCGAAAACAGGAAAGAGCATGGCCGGCGATACGTCGACAGGCTCTTCTCGCGGGCGAGCGGGATGAACCCCAAGCGCAATCCGAGGGTTGGAGAGCTGGCCGCAGAACACGAGCGCGCGTGTAAGGAGGAGACGCGCCTGAACCAAGACCCCAAGAGTGCCATTGGTCGGCTGACTTCGAACGTGGGCGTGCTCATCGAGAAGCTGAAGTCGAGCTAGGGATCGATTCGACCAAAGCTCCGCTAGCTACATGCTTGGTGTTTTGTTCCTGATGTACCTTTGCCCCAGCCCTTTTCGAAATCCGGGCGAACTCTTGGCAGCTCTTGCGTGCTAGAGCATGGAGATGCACTTTATATACCTTGCAAGCAACGTGCATCTCTGATGCATCGAGCCAAGCTATGAGCTACCAACTCTGACAACCTGCATACGGCGACCGTTGCCACCCGTAGGCAGAGCGTCCACGTGGCTTTGGGAGAGGCTTGGCATATCTCGGCCGAGTTAAGCCGACGACCTAGGGCTGCAATTCTCGTTGACGGCGGCCTCTACAGAAGGGTCGCTCGTATGCTGTGGGGCCAGAAGGACCCAAGGGAGCGGGCAGACGAACTCTACGAGTATTGCATAAGACACATCACCTCGCCTCGGGAAGTGCGCGTTGAGCTTGGTAAGCGCGATCTGTACAGGTTGTTCTATTACGATGCCCGCCCGTGCGTAATGTGAGCGTATGGCATCCATTATTGCAAAGGAACAGGGACTTTAAGCCGTCGGACGAATCCCACAAGTGGTCGTCGGTATGTTGCGCATAAGGGAGCACCCCCAAGCAACAAGAGGCTATAATCAAGTCGTTCATACTGAGGATGCCTTCACACCTTTGTCTTTGCGCTCACGGATGGCTGAATTATGGAGACCTCAACACTTAGGCACTTTGATTACCTCGCGGAGCACGCTCACGACTCCTCGGCCTAGCCTGACGCCAACGGCCGTCCCACACACAGTGGCGTCGCATATAATCCGCGACAGTCGTTGTTTGCACCCAGCCAGCGCTTGCGTCATGGTCGGTCACTCGCACGAGAGAGGCATGCGTGTGCTTGCAGGCCACACGCGACAAAGCATGGACTATGAATGCGCCGCCGTTGTCTGTGCGGCCGTAGAGGCGGAGGGCGCAGGTCTCAAACAGGCCTTCGGTGGTGGGTGGACCCGCCTTCGCGTGCCGGGCGACAAGCAGCCGCTTCGTGGAATATCCCCTTACTCGGGAGCTCGACTTCTGCGACCGAGGCCCGTCTGCCACCACGACACTCGTGCTACAATCTCGATTGTCTACGCCAGATGTATTTGGGGCGTGGACGTTCGTATGCGTACCTTGTTTCTATGGATTGGAGCACAAAAATGGCAGACGAGAAGCAG
>CACXDP010000064.1 GCA_902766445.1 uncultured Coriobacteriaceae bacterium | reverse complement strand
TCTTTATATTCCAAAAGAATGATGTTCGTAGCGTTACATCGCAATTCGCTGCGACTAAGGATTGAAGCCCAGTTCTGCAAGGCACTCACGAAAGCCCTCCAGATTGTCGCGCTCGAACCCCATGCCGTGCACCCTCCCGTTACAGTGGATCGACCAGCGCCTGCCCGACTCGGGAATCGATGCCGTGGGGACCAGTTTGACGCCGCTTTTGTCGGGGAGGTGTAGCACCTTGCGGCGTCCGCCCTCCACCATTTCCATGTATGGGCGCAGGAGGTAAGGCCTATCGACGATGAAGCTGAGGAGCAGCGTCTCGGTGGTGCCAGGGCGTACCTCAATTCTGCCTCCCGATCGAAAGAACTCCCTCCGCACGACCTTGCTGTACGGCCAGTCCCTCTCGATGCGGGCTATGCTTGCCCTACCATCGCGTACCACGGCAAGTAGCTCGACGGCACTGGAAGCTCCCTCGGGAATGTACTGTATCGCGCTAGCGTACTCTTCGTCCAGTTCCTCCACGTCGACGCCCATGTCGTCAATCACCGCCGGACTCGATTCGGATGGGTTGGACACAGTGACTCGCATCTTGAGCAGGTCGACCCACGTCCCGCGCCAGTCGACGGGTATGTCCCAGCGGCTGAGGCCGAAGTAGTGCTCCGGGACCTCGTCCTCTTCAAACGCAAAGGCGAACGGTGCGAAGTTCCTGTGCTCTATGAGTACGGACGCATTGCCCATCGACGTATTTCTCCGAGCATAGTTTGGTATCCCGAGGCTCTCGCTTGCGTAACGCTCCGCGTCAACCTTCCATTCGTACAGTCGCCTTGCTGGGTACGCGCTAGGATCCTTGTCGATGAGGGCTTGGCAGTTCTCGCAAAGCTACAGCCCGTTGGTCAGGCTCGACCTTTGTTCCGGCGTCTGCCGCGGGTCGTAGCGAGGCCCACCAGGCGCCGCAGCCTTGATGTGGGCGGCGACCCCCAGATTGACCGTTCCCTCATCCGTGCCATTGCTCGGTCCGGATGTCAGTGCCCTGCAGCTTGGATTCGAGCACAGAAATCCGGCGCGCTTCGCAAGTATGTCCTTGGTGCGCTGTGCGAAGTCGTCTCGGGTTCGCCTCATGGCGTCACCTCCTCTTTCGCTCCTTCTTCGGCCTCTTGATGGCGCAGATGCGACAATCGATCCCCATCGCGCCCAGAGTCTTCGCCACGCGGTTGTAAGTGATGCGGCTGAAAAACGGAATCCTTGGCGGGCTCGCCGGCTCGTCGCAGATGATGGCATAGACGACGGTCTTCACGCACTTTGTTCTGACCTCATGCCCTTCCCAGCCAGGCTGCTTTCGAATCGTCTCGTTGGCCTTCTCGACGAAGGTTGGGTCGGAGCTGACGAGTTCGGCGCTGTTCAGTCCCTGGTTGAACAGGTGGCTCAGCGTCGCGGAGCCGCTGTAGTGCTTCACGTGGATGAAGGTGTCTTTGCCGGCCAGCACGTCGCAGAGCTCGATGCCGCTCCGTCGGTAACCGTACGTGATTGTCTTGGCGTCCATCAGTAGGTAGTCCGGATTGCTGTCGGCGAGCCGCTGGTTGTACTCCCCTTCGGATTCACCCTCGCACTGCGGAAACGCCCCGTTGTCGAAGCAAGGTGAGTTTTCGTAGTCTTCGTTGACCCCCCTTGCGTAGTCTTGCGATATGCGGTACCACTTGCCCGCGCTGGTGCAGTACTGCTCACCGTCCAAGTCGATCTCGCCGCAGAGGCACTTTGCGATGCTCCACCTGTACAAGTGGTGACTGATATCCTCCTTGTCCATGGCCTCGACGTACTTATTCTTCAGCTGGACAAAGTCCGTCAGGTCGCCGATGGTCGAGAGAACGTCCTCCACGAGCACGTCGGGCATGAGCTCGCCGTTGCAGCCGGGCCACTTGAAGCCCGCGATACGATCCCACGACTCGATGAGCTCGGGCGGCGCGGTCCACAGGTCCTTGCTGCGCGCGTTGAGCAGGCTCACCGCCTTGTCCTCGAGTCGGCGCTTGACCTCCTTGTCGCTGACCGGGACCACGTAGTCGACCCAAGGGTATTTTTCCTTGTATGCAGAGCTCTCGTAGCGATCGAGGATGCGGTCCAGCTGCTTCGCGATTGTGCGCAGGTCCTCGTCCGTGACGAACGAGAGCTTATCATCGCCGGTCATGGTGCCGCTGAAGAGGTCGTCATCCTGAGGTGTGGCGACGACCTTGTCGAGGGTGTCGGTGATGCTGTCGAGGCTGAAGTCCGAGAACTTAGAGCGCCGTGGCATCTGCTCGGCGACCTTGCTCGCGTTGCCAGCGATAGTCGTGGAGTTTACCTTGCGGAAGCACCCCTCCTCGCAGGAATTGAGCAGAACCCTGAGGCCAAACCTCTCCTCCGTTGTGGCCGTGTCGAGCAGAAACCTGCCGCTTCCGAAGGTTAGGGCCATCGTACGCCCGCGAACCTCCATGAGGAGCACGGCAGCAGATGACGCGGTCCGAAAGGCGGTTTCGTCGATCTCGTTCCTGAAGAAGCTGCCCACCCACTCAGGCGCACGGGACAAGGTCTCTCGATAATATAACGTTCCCACCCCGGGAATCTCCTGGGACAGAGGCGCAGGCGCCCTCATCCTGTCTGACATTGTCGTGTGCGCGAGTCCGCGAATAATCTCGTCATGCCTCTTGCCTTCCTTCGCAAGATAAACGGACACATTTGTCTTAGCCATGAGCCTCCCTGGTACGGCGTGGCTTGCGTGCGGTGGAGCATGCAACTGTCAACAGGTTCTCTATACCCAGCTTTTCGCTACCTTAAACAGGCGACCGTCGAAGAGACGCGAAATAGCTCGGTGCTGATCTGGCGCTGCAAGCCGCGTATACGGCTCGCTGGCGCGAGCGCTTGCCGGGTCCCTTGGCGGGCGGGACTGAGGGAAGAACGCCTCCTGTCGGTCTGAACGGGGATGCGCCTAGACTTACTGGAGGTTGGCGTGGCGCAGCGTTGCCAGCCTGGCAGGCACGACGTCCCGTTCGACAAGAGGTGGCCGGGGCCCATCTTTCAGCCAATGACGGTCATCGCTACGAGATCGTCTACGGATTCGCTGGTCAGTGCAGAGGAGAAGGCCAAGACCACGAGCGCGTACCAATACGCGCCTCCTACGCGTCGCCTGCGAACGTCAGCAGATTGCAGACGTGCGTGTTGATGCTGTCGAGAGGTCCCGCTCCCTTTCCGGCCCGCAAGTTGCGATGAAAAAGACCGCGGCCTGCTTTTCATCTGTTTTGTACGTAGTCTGTGAGGTGTTGCTGACCAGCTCAATGGTTGGAGGTGGTGATTGGCCGGCGCCATCTGCCTCATTCGTCCGACATCCAAGCGCTTGCCACGCCTGGTAGAATGTGCCATCATGACCACACGAGATGTACCCGCGAAGGACTAGTGCTGGGTTCCCGAATGGGAGTAGGCGGAGACGCTGAGAATCCTTTGCCCCTGGGGTCATCTCGTCATTTCTCTCAAGGCCTGCTTCAGATCGTCGATTACTGTAAGCGGGCATGCAGCGATTCTGTTGACAATGAACGTCACCGCTCTCGCCGAATGCCCTCGAGGTTTTTCCGTAGCGGGTCCTTGTCGTTGGTAAAGACTGACGCTATGCAACGTTCCAATGAGATGGTTCTTGTCGGATTGTCCTTGTAATAGATTGCATCGACACCCTTATCGTTGATGATTTTCGCCTTCAGCATCAGTTCCCATGCGTTGCAGACGAAGAATGCGAACCCCTCGACGCGGTAGCGGATGCTGGGGCGGTTGTATAGCTCGATGGCGAGCACGAAGGTCTCGGTGGCCTTATCAAGCAGCTGCTGTACGGTTCCGTTTGCGTCGTTGTCCAAGAGTCCTCCCAGCATCATTGGGGATATACCTCTATCCAAAGGCGGCCTCATTATCGCCGTCAGATGTCTCGTTTACGCGATACTATGTTATTCATATTTGATAAGCACGTAAAGATGAAATTAGATTGGTCGTGTCAGGAAAACTGGTGTCGTGGCCATCACACATACAGTGCGGTCGAGCGAGGCACTAAGCCATTTCATGGTCGCAGCGTTTCGCAAAGCTCAGGGAAGCGTGATCAAAGCAAAGGACTTGTTATTTATCCATGCGATTATCTGCAGCACTAGTATGAAGGACGCGAACACCCAATATGCGACCACGAGCCTCTTGGCGGTCTTGTTGCGACAACTACGGTAATAGCCTACTAGCGCGGCGGCGTAGGTGAACACGCACCATTCCTGCGTCGAGAGTCCTAATACCCTCAGGCGCAGGTCGGTCCCGTGGGCAATGCACATCACGCCGAAGAGTACTCCTCCCAGGACGAGCATGCGGTTCGTGCTCCCCCACCCGCTCGCATTGGTCGACGCGGACGTGTCGGATGGCCTGCGCCTGCCGGCATCCATGCCGGTCTCCGGTGTATGGACGTAATGGGTGTGCTCGTCGCCGCGATATCATGTGTGGCGCGGATAACGTTATGATGACGTGGCCGGGCGCTTCGGATAGAGGGGCCGCGGGCTGCCTTGCGCCCGTCGGCGCGATGGGGCACGCCGGGGTGCGTTGTCAGGGAGGGGGACGGTGGACAACCAGGATTGGCTCGCGTCGATGGTCGGTGCGCTCTCCAAGCTCGCGAGGGACGTGGATTCCGGTGCGGAGAGGGTGAGGTCGGCGTACCAGTGGGGTGCGGGCGCCGTGCAGGAGCGCTTCGTCGAGGCCCTCCTTGCGCATGGCGCCCTGCCGGGGCGCCTCCGCATCTGGACCAACGTGCTCGTCCCCAAGGACGGCGCCGTGGTGGGGGAGGCGGAGCTGGACGTGCTCATGCTGCACGAGCGCGGCGTGTTCGTCTTCGAGTCGAAGAACTACTCAGGCTGGATCTTCGGGTCTGAGGGGCAGCGACAGTGGACGCAGGTTCTCAACAGGGCGACCAAGACTCGCTTCTACAACCCCATCATGCAGAACGCGGCGCACGTGCGCGCCCTGTCGAGGAAGCTCGTCGTCCCGGAGGAGAGCTTCGTGAGCTATGTCGTCTTCTCCGACAGGTGCGAGCTGAAAGAGGTGCCGATGCGGGGCGAGGGGTGGCGCGTGTGCAGGGACGACGACCTGCTGCGGCTGGTGCGCGCCGACCTGGCCGAGCGGGAGGTCGCCTTCAACGGCCTGCAGTTCTCGACGATCGAGCAGCGCATCGACTCGCTTGCCGCCGCGTCCACGTCGGAGGCGCGTGAGTCGCATGCGCGTGACGTGCGCGAGGCTTCGTCGGGCAGCGTGTGCCCGTGGTGCGGCGGCCAGCTCGTCGAGCGAGACGGCAAATACGGCAGGTTCCTCGGCTGCTCGGGCTTCCCGAGGTGCCGGTACACGCGGAACGGGTGAGATGCCACGCGCCAGTGCTGCTGGCGATCAGAAGGCGACCTACCCGAGTTGGATGACATCTAGCCTCGTCCTAATAGCAGATCTGGCATGCGCTGTATCCCCGGGCTAATGCCTCGTCGTGCGTAATGACATGGGTCGTCTTTGCGTTGTTGAGTCCGCGGCAGCTCCTTCTCGTGTGGTACTTGTGTCCCGTGTTTGTTACATATACGTATGAATCCTCGTGGTTATGGGACTCGCCGACGTTTTGCTCCCACTGTGCGTAGAGCATTACGGTTCCGTACCTCGTTGCGGTTAGGTTCTTTACGGTTGCCCAATTTGCGTAGCTCGTTCCTGTTCCGTCCGGTTTGGTGTTCCACTCCTTGAAGGTGTAACCTGTTCGTGCGAAGGTATTGCCGCTAAGGACATATGTATCGCCGTATGTGCGTGTTTGCGACGACATGCTCCCCGATGTGGCCCCATTGCCGTGGTATGTGATGAAGTAGGCGTTGGCCGTCCACTTGGCGTAGAGCGTTCTTGTCCCCCTGCTGCCCATCGGAATCGAGGTGACGCGTGTCGCGTAGCTGGAGGACGTGTACCAGCCGCCGAAAGCATAGCCTTTGCGCGTGGGATTCGCGAGCGTTATGGTGGGGGAGTTGGCGGCGTAGGCGGACGGGTTCCTCGACGAGTTGGTGCCGCCGTTGAGGATATAGGCGATGGCGTACTGGGCGACGGCCCACTTCGCGTAGAGGGTCTTGCTGCCGGTGCTGCCTTTGGTGATGGCCGTGATTCGGTTGGCGTATCCGGGGTCGGCGTACCACCCTTGGAACCTGTAGCCGGCGCGCGTGGGGCTGGCTAGGGCGATCGAGGCGGTCGTGACCTTGTATGTTGAGGGGTTGGCCGGGCTGTTCTTGCCGCCGTTGAGTCTGTACGTGATTGAGTAGGTGACGGCGGACCACTTGGCGTAGAGCGTCTTCGCCCCCTTGCTGCCCTTGGGGATGGATGTGACGCGCGTCTTGTAGCCGGCGTCGGCGTACCACCCCTGGAACCTGTATCCCTTGCGGCTGGCGCTGGCGAGCTTTATGGTGGCGGATTTGCTGGTGTAGCTGCTGGGGTTGGCCGCGCTGTTCGTCCCGCCTTTGAGCACGTATGAGAGCTTGTAGGTTATGGGGCCCCATTGGGCGTACAGCGTAACGGTCGACCCGTCTTTCGCGGCGAGCTTCTTGACGACGGACTTGTTTGCGTAGGACGTGCCGCTGCCGTCCGCCTTGGTGTTCCAGCCCCTAAAGGAGTGCCCGCTCCGCTTGAACTGGTTTGCTGGCAGCGTGCACGCGGCGTCGTAGATGCAGGAGGTCAGGTTGGCCATGCTGCCGGAGGTGGAACCGTTGCCCGCGAAGCGAATGTTGTAGGTGTTTGCCTCCCAAAGCGCGTAGAAGTGCTTGGCGCCGCGGCTCCCCGCCTCGATTCCTTCCGCCTCCTCCTGCAACGACGAGTCGACAAACCACCCCATGAAGGTGTGTCCCGTGCGCTTGGGTGCCGACAGGGCGATCGCGCCAGACTCCACGCTGTATTCCGAGGGGTTCTTGGGGGAGTTGGTGCCGCCGTCGAGGTGATAGTAAATCTTGTAGGATATGGTTGACCAGCACGCGTAGAGGGTGACGCCCTCCAGCGCGGAGTCGCCGTCGAGACGGAAGGCGGCCTGGTCGGCATAGGACGTCCCGCTGCCGTCTGGCTCGGTGTTCCACCCGTCAAGCTTGTAGCCAGCGCGCTCGAAGGCGCATGCCGGAAGCTCTACGTCCGTGTCGAAGGCGCACTGGGTCAGGGGGCTCATCGTCCCCGTGCCCCCGTTGGCGTCGAAGGTTATCGCGTAGGTTTGTCCCGCGTCCGCGCCCGCGTCCTCGTCGATGGCCTTCGGCTCGATGCCCGCGTCGGTTTCCGCCCGTTCGGGGGTGTCGTCGATCTGCGGGGTCGTATCCTGCGGGTCCGCCGACTCCTCCTCTATGGCCGCGGGGGCCTCGTCTTCGCCCGGCTCGGATGGGTCGTCGGTCGAGTCCGCCAACGATGGTGCCTCCGCCAGGGTCGAGATGCCTGCGTCTTGGTCGGGAGTGTCCTCGGCGGGCTCCGTTTCGCCGGGGACGGCGCCAGGGGCTGTGGTGTCATCCGCCTGCGAGATTGTGCCTTGGCTCCCTGCGTGACCCGCCTCCGTCGTTGCGCCTGCGGGAGTCATGCCCAGCGACATGGTGAGCGTCAGGAGGACGCAGACGATGAGGCGAACTGTCTTGTTTCTGACTTGGCGGTCGTGGTTCATTGGGGCATCCTTTCCATCTCCGTTCGCCCCCATTGTAATCCGGCGTGCGCGTGTCGCAAAGACGGCGATGCGGCTGCGCCTCTGGGGATGCGTGCGCAAGAAGCCCAAGGCGTGTCATGGGGCACGAAGGCGGACGCTGCGGACTAGATCCGGGAGGTACTGTGCCTGAGCTCTCGTGGCCTTGGTCTAGCGCAATTACGTTTGGGCCATGTATTCCGGGCACATGGTACCATCAGTGTTGCGAGTGGGACTTTGTAACGAAAGGATCTGGCTTGGACGCAAGGGAGAGGATGCCCGAGAGGCGTCACTCACCAGGCACGTCACGCGGCAGAAGGCTCGTACTTCGACGAGACTGCATAATCCAACTCGTTGAGATTCGAGACCGCAATGCCACTAGCCTATATCGCTGACCAGACTTTCGCCGTCTCTTCGGCCTTGTTCCGCGAACCGAAGCGCGCTTGTCCAGACGGCCTCTTCATAGGGAGCCGAATACACTTGGTTGGCCATGCCGACGGACGCCAACCGGGTGGGCAGGAGATGGGTGATGCAGACGTCGCCATCCATGTCGCGAGGGAAGAACGCGAATGATTCGTCCTCCACGTTCTGCTGCATTGAACCCGCAACGATGATGTTCTCTGAGAAGCCCAAGTCACACTCGATACCCGCCACGGTGACTTTCTCTTGGCGCAGCCACTTGATAATCGCAGGGTATTCCAGGCGTACTTCCTCATAAGCCGTCATCTTGACGGGAGCGCCATGCCATCTCCAGACGACGCACTCGCCGTTTGCGAGAACGCCCTTCGAGAGCAATTCTGCGTGCTCAGCCCCGGTCGTGTCCCCGATTTCAGGGAAGGGAAGCCGGACATGGGCGCGATGCGCTATGGCTTCAACGGAACGTGCGAGCCTATGGAGCTCACGTATGGATCGAGCAAGGTCATCATTGAGACGAAGCGGCCAAACGGCGATGACTGCATCGCCAGCCAGAACCGAGACCTCGCCGTACTGGTTTGCGGCGAGCAGGAAGCCGAGGCCATCGCAGACGGCAGAGCAGTCTTTCCCCTCTATCCCCTTTGTCGTCACCCCCGGAATAGCCATGATGTCGGCCCCGTAATCCGCCCTCAGTGTCATAGACACCACACGAGCCTCGTCGGAGAAGACCGTCTGGACCCCCTTCTCCCCTGAGGTTCGGGCTGTCCTGAACAGCGCAAGCTCGCTGCCGTCTCCAATGGTCAGGTACATGTCCGGGACACTGCGAGCGGGCTCGAGGGGAAGCATGCGCAAGACGCCTTCGCAGTCCTCTTCGGTCATGTCGAGCGCGAACGGTCCGTTCGTCTCCACGATTCTGGCCTTGCAACCCCTTATCGGGACGCCGTAGTTCACGAAGTCCTCAACCTGTCTCCGCTCGCCTTCGTCATCGGGCATGAAGGTGATGTGACTCTGAATGGGATGGAGCTTCGCGATAGCATCTGATCTAGCGAATACGTCGATTTGGACGATTCCCACTGCTGGCTGCTCAATCATCTGCGTCATAAGGAGGCCTGGCTGCCGCTTGGACGTCGCTACCAACTCCTCGAAGCTCATCTCGCCCGCGACCTCGGGCATCAGGCGTATGCCGTACCGGTAGTGGGGATCCGTCTTCTCGAGAATCTTCTGGACTGTGGCGAGTCTCTGCATCACCAGCTTGCGACCGTCATCTCTTCGTATGTCCAGTGCTTCAAGGTGCAGACGCACGAGCTCCATCACCCATCCGTTGTTTACGCTCAGGCGATAGTCCGCTACCTCCGGCATTTGGGCCGCCCAGCCATCTATCCTCGTCAACCCATCCCAAACCATTTCGCAGCCAGAGCTGGGTGCAAGGCCATAGAACCATTCCAGGTTCTCGGGCGTCGGGTCCAGGGGCAGTACCAGATGCCAAGCGCGCAGCTCGTGGTCGCCGGCCTCGAGATAGCCTAGGAGGGCATCAAGGGATTCCTCGATTTGCCGTTTTTGAGTCCTCTTCAGGTTGCAGGCAAACTTCTTGATCTGGAAGACCGTGACGGTGCCGTCATCGTGTATTTCCAGCACGTCGATCCTATGGTCACCTCGCGATGGCCGAATGCGTGTCGCATTTGCTCGTATGCGACAAATGTACGTAGCGAGCACGTCCTCGATCTCCTCGCCTGAGTAGCGTTCCCAAGGTATTGGTACCAGCACACTTTCTCCTATCGACTCCGATGCCGCACGTCAAGCACGCCCCAACCCTGTGGCAGGGGAAGCGCGAAGTCCTTCAGCTCTCGCCTCTCGTCCCCGCCGGCAACGCGTGGGTTCTCGCGAGCATCTCCCCGACGAGCTGATGCAGCTCGGTGTATGGGTTGTCGAGGCAGTACGTGTAGCCGCAGTGCTCGGCCGTCCTCGCGCCCTTGCGCATCGTCGACTCATCCATCTGCTTGGCGCGCTCCACGGCGCCCGCGACGTCCTCCAGCCCGATGTCAGCGAGTAGTCCCTTGAAGTTCTCCTCCCGCTTGTACTCGTGCATTTCCCGGAAGCGGGTGTCGTACGCCGCGTTAATCTGCTGTAGGTACTCGTCGCGGTGACCGCAATGGGCGACGCCTCTCCTATGGAGAATCATCCAGAGGTCGAACGTGAAGTTGCTGTAGACAGATCGATACCTGAGGCGCTTGCCCATGTTGCTCGCGTCCCGCATCTGCCGCAACGTGTCCTGGAAGTTCCGTCTGTGCTGGTCGGACTCGCTCTCGAAGTCGAACACGTGCCAGACGTCTATCCTTGCCCCCTTCGGCACGGCAAGCCGCTTCGCCATCGCAAGGGGCTCCTTCTCGACGTCGCAGCGCAACGCGAGCTTGTAGCGCGCGTCCGGCGAGGCGTTGACGAGGTCCCGGAGGTGCTCGAAGTACCACTTCTCCGTCTCGCCCTCCACGCTGAGGTAGAACTTGACGCTCTGTCGCAGCGGCGGCCTCATCATCACACCGTCTCCCCGGTCGTGGCTGCCCCGGCATCTCCGCCGATCTCCCCCTCGGGAGTCAGGTCCATGGTCAGCCCCCGCTCGACCTGCTCCCGCAGGAACGGCACGAGGTCCACGTCGCGGATGCCGCCGTAGCGCCCCATGAAGTAGTTGCGCTGGTAGTCCTCCCCACGCCGCACCCCAGCCGAGCCCGACGTCCCGAAGTCCGAGAGCGCGTAGGTGACGCTGCCGCCGCCCGCCTCGCCCGGGTCCACGATCTTGATCTCGTCCCTGCGGAAGAGGCTGCCGTCGAGCAGTATGGGGTTGTGCGTCGTGAAGATAAGCTGCGCACCGCGCCGATTGGTGCCGTCGTCGTGGAAGGCGTTCACGATGGACATGACCGCCATGGGGTGCAGCGAGGCGTCGAGCTCGTCCATCACGAGGACCTTGCCCTGCGAGAGCGCGACCTCCACGAAGGGCAGCATGTTGAGGAACCTCGTGGTCCCGAGCGACTCGTACTTGTCGGAGGGCACCACCACCGTGCCCTGCGACGTGCCGACCGCCGTATAGAGCTTCGCCGGATCCGTGGAGCCCTCGCGCTTCAGGAAGGCGAACGAGCCTCCCGAGGCCCCGAAGATGCCCGCCGCCTCGGTGAAGTGGGTGCCGAGGAAGTCGTACACTTCCTCCTCCATCGGGAACACCGAGGCCTCGTTGGCGTGGGTGACGACCATGAGGTCGTCCGAGAACCACGTCGAGACCTCCCTCGCGATCGTCGGGCTGACGATGGTTCTGAAGCCGTTGTCGAGGAACAGGTCGCCGGGCTCGACGGCGGAGAGGAGCGCGTCAGCGGCCTCGCGGTTGGCGACGTACGCCTGCGCGAATCGCGCCTCGAGGGCCGCATGCACCTCCACGGCCACCGCATCGCCCTCCCTGGAGAAGACGTCGTGTCCGTCCATGGACAGGCGCTCCGCGACCACTCGCCTCGGGTCCCTGGGATGACCGAACCTTCCGAGGTCGGCCGTGACGGAGTATTCGTACAGGGACCCGTCTCTCGTGAAGGACACCTCGAACGTGGTGGGCGAAGGACCGTCCGCGAAGGAGCAGGGCACGAGCGAGAGGTCGCGCCCCGCGCCGTCCGCCGACAAGCCACCTCGCCCGACGATTCCCTGGAAGTCCGCGAGCGCCGTGACGAGCGCGCTCTTGCCAGCTGCGTTCGGCCCGTAGATCACGGCGGTGCAGGTGCCCTTCCTCTGCCTCCCCGCGACAGTCTCGTGCAGGAGGCTGTACTCGAGGTCCTTCTGCTTGGGCGCGGCCTCCATGTTGAGGGTCGCACGATCCATGTACATTTTGTATCCTTTGATGGAAAATCTTAGAAGCATGTCCCTCAACACCTCCTGCTTAGTCGAATGTTTGCACGTAATTTCTTATCTTAATGATAATGGAGGATTTTTTATTTTGCAAGTTATCTGCAAAATAATTGGTTGTATTGAGTATCATGTCCTATGACTAACCGAAGACGAACGGAGGCGGCATGCCAAGCAGAATCGAGCGTCACAACATTCTCCTCTCGTGCCCCGGAGACGTGGACAGGTTGGTGCCCACCGTGTTCAAAGCTCTCCATAACTTCAACGAACACTATGGTGACTCGCATCAAATTGAACTTCACGGCAGACATTGGAGCAGAGACATGTACCCGAAGTCGGGCGGGAAGCCGCAGGACCTCATCAATGAGATCATCGTACCGAACTGTGACGCCGCCATCGCCATCTTCTGGTGCAGCCTCGGGAGCCCCACGGATAAATACGAGTCTGGCACGGTCGAGGAGATCGAACAGATGCTCGATATGGAACGACAGGTATTCCTATACTTTTCCAAGGAGAATCCGCCTTATTCAGTTGCAGAGAAGGGAATCGACGCCCGGATCGCCGATTTCAAGAAACGCTATAAGGACAGAGGAGTCTACTTCGAATTCAGCACTGAGGAAGAGCTCTCCAAGCTCCTCTCCGCACACCTCCGACTGCACTTCATAGACCATGCCAATGCGGAGCACGACGCAAGTGATGCCATGCTCCCAAGGACACCACTGCCGAGGCTCGTCGGTGTCGTCAACGGCCGCATCTCAAGTACAGCGTTGTATCAGAGCGTGTTCTTGTCCCCTCGTCAGCAGGATGCGGAAGAGATCAGGGGCGAGATTCGCCGGCTGCTCACATCCACCG
>CACXDP010000063.1 GCA_902766445.1 uncultured Coriobacteriaceae bacterium | reverse complement strand
TGCGCAACATCGCGTTCGATGACACCCTCCGGCGCATCGAAGCGGCTGCGCATGCTTGCCACAATCTCGGCCTCCGTCGTATCGTCGCGCAGCAGCTCTAGGATCACTCCGAGCGTCTTGTTGCCGCGAACCACGCCAGACCATTCCGCACCACCCGTCGGAACCAACAACGACTTGGTACCAGAGCTGTGGGCGACATACTCAGACTTAAGCTTCATGAGGGATACCTCCGATTCCTTCCGAACCTAATCACTTTTCGTTCTCAACAGCCGACATTGCTGTATACGAGACTCGCGCCGCGTCGAGTTCCATGTTGCACGAGAGCCTATAGAGGGGCACGGTCGCGACAATACTGTCCACAAGCTCGAGGGTCTTGGCAAGAGACGCAGGATCCGCCGGTCGGTAGGTCTGTCCAAGCAGCTCCAAGTACCCATCTTGCCCAGCTATGCGGCAGATATGATTGTGACTCCCGCGACCAAGCAGGCATATGGCCCGTAAGGGTACGGCAACATTCGAGCTCAGATGGTATTTGCCATCCCAAGGCGTGCCATATACAATCGTCCCCGCCTCAGCAACGTGCAGAAGAGGCTTGTCATCGTTGACCATTTGCACCCGAGAACCAAATGCCTCCCGCCACAGGCGCGCGTGCGTGGACTTGCCCGTGCCGCTCTTTGCCCCAAACAGATAGCACACCCCATCGATAGCGATGGCCGACCCATGAAAGAGAACCGTATCATGAAGGGGCATCCACTCCGCTATGCGGCGATACACGGCCAGCGTCTCTAGCACAGCATCAGAACAGCTCGTATAGGTACCCTGCCGAACCGAGCTCGCCCGCTCGTACTCGATGTCGTCTTGAGTGGTGCACACAACGAAGTCGGGCTCGCATTGCGGAATCCGATAAGCCGCACAGAGCTCGTGAACCTCGTCATACTGCGACGATATGATTATTGACTTGCCCGCCAAGGCATAGGTCGCGTTGTTCATTCGGCCTCGCATCTTTGATGGCAACACGCTCAATGGAGTATACAAGAGAAACGGGAAGAGCGGGCACATTGAGGGAATGTTTCCCTGTCTATCTTGACGCCATATCCCGGCTCCTCGAACGTAATGGCGCAAAAAGCAGGCCAACGTACACATCTACGCTAGCCTGCTGTTTTGTCTGGTGCCCCCGGGCCGATTCGAACGGCCGACACCCGCTTTAGGAGAGCGGTGCTCTATCCCCTGAGCTACGAAGGCATATGTGAGTATTCTAGCACGGATTTGCTCGTGGTGACCCGTTCTTTTGTGGGATTTTCAACCCCTCAGTCGAACGCGCTACTTGCGTCTCTGCTTGCGTTGCTCCTCTTCGGCCTGCTCGCGCGCCTTTTGGTTGAGAATGGTCTTAACGCGCTTGTCAGACATCGAGGCGACACGCTCGTTGACTTTCGTCCGCAGAGGGCGAATCTTCACCCAATCGTAGATAAGCCCGACGATGACACAGCCATACGCAAGTACCATGCTCGCCAAGCCAAGGAACGCGAGAACTTCGTTTGCGTTCTCGCCCTGCTGTCGAACAAAGCCATATAGCGTGAACGCTATGACTACGAGTGCGATACCCACTCCAAGCAGAATCCACCAAGTCTTGCGTGCCCGCTTGTATTCCTCGTCCGTCTCGAGGTATGACTGCGCGAGTGAGTAGCGGCGGTCCTCCTTCTCGCGCTCGCGATTGCGCTCGGCCTTGCGCTCCTCCTTGGACATGTTTGCCGTTCCCTTGGTGGTCTTGCCACTCGAACTTACACGGCGTACGCCCGCGGCTGCCTCACGCGAGGGCTTGGCCCGAGCTGCCGAGCGACGTTGCCCTGCGCCTGCGGGCCTTCCCGCCGACTGGGCTCCAGCCGCTCCTTCCTGAGCGCCTTCTTTGCCGTCGGCCCCTTGATTGCGTTCGAACGGCAGGCCGTTTGCCTGCGCTTCTTCGCGTGCCCCTCGAATGGTGTCCATCAACGACATGGTTAACTGCTCCTTAGCTTGTCGCCGGCACGAACTTGTGCCCAGTGATAATCTCGAACGCCTCCAAATAACGTGCCGATGTCCCCTCGATAACCTCGGTCGGCAGATGGGGAGGCTCGCCCTGCATGTCCCAGTTCGCGCGTAGCCAATCGCGCACGAATTGCTTGTCGTAGCTGGGCTGCACCACGCCGGGAGCGTATCCCTCAGCTGGCCAGAATCGACTGGAATCTGGAGTAAGACACTCGTCGATGAGTGACAGGCGCCCGTCGATAAAACCGAATTCGAACTTAGTATCGGCGATGATAATGCCTCGCGTAAGCGCATACTCTGCGCCGGCCTCATAGACCTTGAGCGATGCGTCCCTAAGCTGAGCGGCTACCTCTTTGCCCACAATCTCGGCACAACGCTCGAACGAGATGTTTTCGTCGTGCTCGCCCAGCTCGGCCTTCGTCGAAGGAGTAAAAATCGCTTCCGGTATGCGGCTAGCCTCCACGAGTCCTTCTGGCAGCTCGATGCCGCAGACGGTGCGGTCCTTGTCGTAGGTGACCTTGCCCGATCCGGTGAGGTAGCCGCGAACGATGGCCTCGATAGGCACGGTCTGCGCCTTGCGCACCAGCATGGAGCGACCAGCCAGGTACTCGGCGTAAGGCGCGAAGCGCTCAGGGTAGTCGGCTGGATCCATGGAGAGCAGGTGATTGGGAATGAGGTCCGCGAAACGCTCGAACCAGAACGCCGAGATGCGCGTGAGCACCTCGCCCTTGTAGGGTATCTCGTCGGGCAAGATGTAGTCGTACGCACTCACGCGGTCGCTCGCTACCATGAGCAGCGTGTCACCACAGTCGTAGATGTCACGCACCTTGCCCTTGCTGTCGGGTCGCAGCTGCATCGAAGCCATGTTACCTCCCCCTGCGAAAAACATACGGTTTGCCATTGTAGCAGAGCACACGCAGCGCAAGGAAAGAAAGGCGTCAACGCGTTTAAGGGGCACGTATTCCTAACTCCTCGCATCAAGCACGTCGGTAAGCCGCCCTATACCCCAAAGGGGTACGTTAATCAGCCAACCGTCATCACGGTATCCCGAGAGCGAGGTACGTATCACAAGACCGAGGTCGAACTTCTCACGTGCTACCCGCAGGCTCTTTGCCCGGAGATTCTCCGCAGCTTTCACTTCGATAGGGATGACGCTCATATCGTGCGTAACGGCAAAGTCCACCTCGGCAGTGGAGCGCTCAGCCGACCAGTACACAGGATAGTCGCAGCCCGTCCCTTCATCAGCTTAGAGCCATCCGGCGGCGTAGATGGGTAGGTACGTACGCTGTCCCTCGCGTGACACGTTTGCGTTGCAAAGCACGATGGCCTCGGCAAAGTCGTAGTCTGCAACCTGGAGGAGGTTGGTGAGTGCCACATGACGCTTGTACGATTTGCCGGATTTGACCTCCACGAGTGATACGGTTCCCTTGCGCTGGTCTTCCAGTACGAAGTCAACCTCTCCACGCTTACTATTGGTGTAGTAATAGAGCTTGTGACCCGAAGCTAAGAACTCTTGAGCCACATAGTTCTCGTAGGGACTGCCATAGTTGACATCTTGACGTCCTGCAAGGACCTGGAGCGTAGCATCCCCAGACAGGCGCGACATGAGCAGCCCGACGTCATTGAGATAAAGCTTGAATGATGCGCGATTCTCGTAGAGCCCCAAGGGGAACCTCGGCTCATCAAGCCGCAGGACAGGAAGTGCAATTCCTGCCGCGCCAAGCCAGTCGAACGAACTCTCGAGGCGAGAGAACCTCAAGTCTCCCTTATGCACCACGCTGACCTTGTCCAAGTTGCTGTATTTGAAGCGCTTGTTCTCCTTGTTCAGCTGGCCAGGGATTGCCTCGTATACGGCCTGAGTAAAGCGGATGCCCTCGTTATCCCGCATGTGACGTGCGATGTCGTACTCGTAAAGGTCGAACACGCCCTTGTGGGCACGCCGAAGGGCAACCATGTCGTTGGTGTCTATGAAGCGCTGTAGGGGCTCTGGAAGTCCGCCAACGAGCAGATAACGCGCATGGAGACCCATAAGCGAATCGTGTATGAAGTCGGGCACGGCCTCCCGTTTCTCGACCGCCGTGCGCGCGATAGCGACAAGCGACGGCGGCGTCCCGACCGCACGACAAAACTCATCGAAGGTCAACGGGAACATCGTCAGTTCTTCGAGAAACCCAACCGGCCAAGACCTGATGCCAAAAAGATCAACACCAAGCAGCGATCCCGAGAACACGTAGTCGTAGTCGGTCCTCTCGGCGAGGAACTTAGCCCATGTGAGGATATCCTCAAATTCTTGGATCTCATCAAAGAATATGAGCGTGCTTCCGCTGACTAGCTCCTTGTTGCCCAGTGCGGTAATGCGCAGCAAGAGGTCATCGGTATTTCGAGCGGCGGAAAGCAGAGGAATGGCGGAGGGGGTTTCGAGGAAGTTTATCTCCACGAAGGTGTCGTAGCGACCCTTGGCAAACTCTCTCACAGCAGTAGTCTTGCCCACTTGACGTGCGCCCGTGATAAGCAAACCTTGGCTCGTCTTGGTGCGTACCCACTCGTCAATCTTTCCCAGCGCCGCACGCTCAAGCATGGCAAATTCCTTGTCTCTCACAAACAGAACCTGATTTTGTCACTATTTTACAGAAACACATCCCATTTAATGCTATTTCTTACAAAAATAGAACCACGCGCTTGATACGAAGTTTTGAACGGCTCCCGGATCGATCATGCTCCGGAATGGCTCCAGGCTGAGCTGGAGGGACGCCTCGTTGCGATTCCAGCGCGGACAAAGCAAGACGCTGCTCCCGATGCACGCGATTGGTCTGCTACAGTCTTTGTTATACGACCAAGACAGGCGCTCGCGGATGCAAGCAAGCGAATCGCCCAGCGACACAAGAGGAGGATGCATGAAAACCAAGAAAACGTTGCCGACTCTCGTACTGGCCTCATTCCTATCACTCGTACTCACTGCTTGCGGCGCCGCGCCGGACTCGGAGCTCATGCCAACCGTCTCGGACAGCACTACGACCAGCACAGACACCGATGCTTCTTCCGAGGATTCGCAGTCCGATGAGCTCGAGGGCAAGCCCTGGGTTACGTCCGTCCTCCAGAACAACCTGCCTCCTGAGCGGCCTGACCTCAAGGACGACATGTTTACCTCCTACGACTACGACTATCTCTCCGCCCACCAGGAGGAGGGAGGCAACACCGGCACCGACCACTCCGACGACCTCAGGAATGCAGTCACCGCCATAATCAAGGACGATTCAAAGACGAATCACGACCTCGAGCAGCTTCGCATCTTCTACAACCAGGCAGCCGACAGACAAGCGATCAAAGAGGCAGGACTCTCGGAGATTCAGCCCTACCTCGATCGTATTGACGCCGTCAAGTCGATTGAGCAGATGAACGAGCTGCTCGTCTCTGACGACTTCCCATTCTGCCCGTTCATCGCCACAGACATCATGACCTACGACACGCGCACGACGAACATTGTAGGGGCAGCCTCCAACCTACTTTTCTGCGACGTGTACCTCGACGGAGGGACCTTCTACCAGGAAACCGACGACGAAATCGAGCAAGAGGCAGCTCAAACCCAGTTGTCATATGCCTCACAGTATGCCGCCGCTGACCTCATGACAGCAGGCATGGACGAAGACGCCGCGAAGGAAGCCGCTGCGAACCTCGTAGAGTTTGAGCGTCTGTATGGCAAGTACCTCGCTGGAAGCAAGACCTACCTGCAACAGGACTTTGGCAAGATGGCGGAGGACATGCGCGCAAGCATCTTTGAGCCCGACGAGTTCTTTGGGTTCTTCTCCAACTTCCCCATGAAGGAGACGCTCGCGAAGCTCGAGTTAGATCGCTCCGAGAAGTACGGCACGACCGCCGATTGGGCGAAGGCATTCGATGGCGTGTGGGTCGCAGAGAACCTGGACACGATCAAGCTCATGGCCAAGGCCAGCATACTTAAGGAAACACGCCCGTATCGCGACAAGTCGGTTTTTATCGAGCGTGAACTCTATGCCGACGACGCCGGCCAGATCGCATGGTCGGCATGCGACAACCGCAACTCCTTTACGCAGATCGTCTCCCAGACGTACGTAGAAGACTGCCTTGGCGCAGAAGCGAAGGAACGCTTGACCGAGCTCTCGAAGCGCATCATCAACACGTACAAGAGTCTCGTCGACGACACTGCCTGGCTCGGCGATGAGTCGCAGCGCCGCGTCATCGAAAAGCTCGATCACATGACACTCAACGTATTGGAGCCCGCTGACGGCTACGTTGACTACAGCAACTTGGAGCTCACGCCCGCCGACAAAGGCGGCACGTTGCTCTCCAACTACCTCAAGCTCAAGAAATACAAAGATGACTACAAGGCAGAGATGGTAGGCCAGCCTGCAATCGCCTCAGGTTTTTGGTTCAGCACCGAGCCCACCCTCAACAATGCGTTCTACGATCCAATGAGCAATTCGATAAACATCCTGCCCGGCTATATCACGAGTGACTCCTACACAGACGATATGAGCGACGAGGAGTTGCTCGCTGACATTGGCTACACCATAGCCCACGAGATCAGCCACGGCTTTGACTACGCTGGCGCCCAACTCGATGCCTACGGATGTCCAAGCCCCGTCTTTGCGGACGAGGACGTGGACAAGTTCACAGACAAGACCTCGGCGCTCGCCGCGTACTACAGCAGTATCGAGCTTAAGCCCGGCGTGAAGGTCGACGGACAAAACGTCGTGACTGAGGCCAATGCAGACCTTGCGGGTATGCAGGTCATCCTCCAGATTGCCGCCGAGGACGAAGACTTCGACTACAACGAGTTCTTTAGCTCTGTAGCTAAAGAGTATGCTCAAGTAATGACCGAAGACGATTTTGCCTTGTACGCCGCAGACGTCCACCCGATGAACAACCTCCGCACGAACGTGAATGCGCAAATGTTTGACACAATCTACGACGAGTTTGGCATCACCGAGGGCGACGGGATGTACCTCGCGCCAGAGAAGCGCATCGTGATGTGGGGGCCGGACGCATAGTCGCTGATTCTCAAACAAATCGTCGAGCGTTACCTTGCTTTGGCTTACCCAGTGTTGATGACCCTGTCTCGCTGCTCGATAAGAAGGGGGTTAGACACTCACCGCACGCATGACTTATAATCTATTTGGCTACACGCAGCTCAAACGAGGAGAAAACCCATGAAACGACGTCGCATGCCATCTCGCTGGATTATCATCTCGTTTGTCGTTGCGCTGATACACCTCGCACTCCTCCCACTGGTCGCCCATGCGGACGAAATCGACGACATGCTGGCTGCCGGCAGCTACGTCGAGGGCGAGGTCGTCGCGGCGTTCTTTCCTCAAAGCGGCCAGCTCGTGGCACAGTCCGAGGCGCCTTACGAGGTCACGCCACTCATGAGCGCGGGCGCGTCGACAACTGCGACCGACGACGGCACGCTGACGGCGCAATCCGAGGAAGGCCTGACGCTCTCGTCTGTCACCTCCGCCACCCTCACGACCGAGGAGCTCCTGCGCCTGCTGTCCGAAGACGCAAACGTCGCGTTCGTCGAGCCCAACTACACC
>CACXDP010000062.1 GCA_902766445.1 uncultured Coriobacteriaceae bacterium | reverse complement strand
CTGACTCGTACGGCAGCGACTCTTCCAGTAGCTCATACGGCAGCTCCTCGAGTTCGTCGAGCTCATCTAGCTCCTCGGATAGTTACTGACAAGCATCCTCTAGTGCGGCTGGCGTACTGTTCAGTTAACGCCAGCCGCAAAACCTACCAGCGGCTGTTTTTTGTACGTTTACCCTATACCGTCGTGTAGAATGTCCCCAATGAACGCCACGACGAAAGGCCTCCCATGCATCTTCACGAGTCTGACCCGGTAGATGAGTCCCTGCTCGACAACGTCCGTATGATCGTGGGAGGCGTCGCTACCATCGCGGGCATCATCATTCCCTTCATCCTCATTCGCAAGCTGGTAAAGACCATCGAGCAGAGCGATCGCTTCAAGGCAATTCAGAACGTGTTATCGTAGCGCAAACACGAAGGCCTATTGGATGTAGATAATCTCGGTAGGCCTGAAAACTGAAGCAATGCGGACACTCGCCCTATAGAAGAGCCCGAAACAATAGATAGCCATTACCACGCGATCTGAGCCAATGAACACAAGGCAGAGCATGGCGAGAGCTATACTCACAAGGCCGTGAATGACGCTTCCCTTCCATCGCGACTCGAGCTTCTTTGCCTCGATGCCCCTTGCGATGGTGACGATGCCCACCAATACGTTGTAACCAACGAGATACAACACGATTGATATCCGTGGCTTGCCGGCGAGCGTAAGTGCAAACGCGCCGACATCGATGGCGATTATCGCAATGAGCAGGATTGACAATCCCCCTGCCATGTGGCGCGCCATCGTAACGTAATATATCAGAGTACGCATTCCGTACAGCAAGAGCGCAAAACCCAGGATGAAGGCCACGATAATGAGACCGTATTTGGGTTCCAGCAGCAACAAGATGCCGCAGGCAATCATTGCCAGACCAATGGCGAAATTCGCGGCACGCTCAAGCCTATCCACGGTCGCCGCCCCCTCCCAAATAGCCAACGAGGGGCAGGTAGTCTTTGATACCTGCAAACCCACTCTCGTCGTAGTCAATCGAGCGCCCAGCCAGCGGATTGCCCGACGACCACACGCGGTTCACGACCATGCCCTTTTGCGCGAGGGCAGCTAGGATGAACTTCCCCAGATAGGTTTCATCCCTGCCATCAGCGGGGGCGTCGAGGTACTCCTGCACATGGGCATCTAGGTCGAAGTCGTCGATGGCGTAACCGGAGAGGTGCTGACCAAACGCCCGCCAATCCCTGATGGCACCTTCGGGCGGCTGCCGCTTCTCCAGAATGCCACGTATGGTCTGCTCATACGGAGCGACAGCATCCGTGTCGTACGTATTTGTCTTAAACGGACCGCACTCACCGCGCAGGCACTTCATGGCGTAGACCATCTGGCAAAACGCCCGGTAGTATTCTGCAGGGTTGTCCTTCAGGACCTCCTCGTAATCGTTCCATGCCGGCACATACCGATATCGAATGAAGCTATAGTCAGGTAGGTGGCCACAGCGCCCATGGCCTAAGTTCATGACGGCATTTTCGCTCGGCTGAAAGACCGTGTTTGTGTAGATGCCAGCGTCCAAGTCATCGGGAGCCGTTGGGTTGTGCCGAAACTTGACTGGCCGTTCCACAAAGTCTATGCCTCCCTCCGCAGGCAATAGTTCGACAAAGAATCGATTCGTGTTGTTGATGACGAGCGAGGGCGTGCCGACAAAGTAACGGTGCGCCCAGGTGTCTGCCAGCACATGCATGGCAAGGCCCGTTGCCTGCGGGCCCTTTCCTTGCGCCAAGTTCACCGTATCGACAAGCAGGTCGCCGTTGGGACCGCAGAGCATCCTGTACTTATTTCGATAGCGCCTGCCACCCTTGCCTACCCGTGCGTACAGGTCGTAGGGCAGAAAGTGAAACGAGGACCAGATGCGGGTAATGTCGGCAAGGCCAACGGGATCGGTTCGCGCGGAAGCCATCTCACCATGCAACTGAGTGGTGGCAGCTGAGACCGGACCACCGATGCGCTTGAGAAAGGCCTTTGAGCACATGTCGACAAGAAACGCGCTGTAGCAAATCTCCAGGCTCTCCTCATGCTCATAGCCCGCAAGAAGCGCCGCAGCATAGGTGCCGAAGTAGTGAAAGCTCCTCTCCATACCGCACCTACTCCGTCGAGCTGCGCAATTGCCGCAAACGAATAGAGCAGTAGATGACCAACAGCAGCGTAGCGGCAGCCGTAGACTCAATGATAACGGATATCAGCGTGTCCAGAGCCGACATGGTGACTGCCGTTCCTTGAAAGACGGCAACGACGCTATAAGCATTTGCCGTCGCCGCGAGCATCGCGACGATCAGATAGAAGGCACGCTTTCGCTTTCCCCGTCCCTCCGAACGTGCCGATAAGCCCACATACGAACGAATGCCCAAATCAATGCAGAGCATTAAGCCCGTCATGACATAAACCGCCACCAACGGCAATCTCTCGTCCAAAGAGAACATCTCGCGCAGTATGGCATCCTCCGTGAGCACCAGAAATAGCATCGTCTTTGCCATGGACCAGGCACCGAACGCAATCACTCCGTCCCCGGCAATAATCAGCGTATCCCGTAGGCGCCGCAACCGTGCTTCTCGTGTCATTTCCTTACCCATGAGTCGCATCAGCCAATCATGCGAGGCCCAGTCGCTCGGAAAGCTCCAGCCATTCGGTCTCGAGCTCATCGAGCTGTTCCTCCGCAGCTTCCACGTCAGCCTGACGGGAGAGCAGCAACTCGAAGTCGGTCGGATCGGTCTGTGCTAGCACCTCACGCAAATGCCCGGACTCGTCCTCGAGCCTTGCCATTCGGCGCTCGACCGAATCAAAGCGCTTCTTGAGCTCTCGGCGCTCGGCGTTCGAAAGTCCCTTAGCCGCATTCGTCGCGGTCTCCGGCACGTCCGATGCCCTCGATTCATCATTCGTCCGGGCCGCACGTTCGTCCAGGCGCGATAGATACTCGTCCACGCCACCCGGGCAATGCGTCAGCAAACCATCGATGAGCGCGAACTGGTCATCGGTCACGCGCTCGAGCAGCGAGCGGTCGTGGCTCACCATCACCAGCGTCCCCGGCCAAGTGTCGAGCAGGTCTTCCACGGCCACGAGCATGTCGGTGTCAAGGTCGTTGCCCGGCTCGTCCAGTATCAGTACGTTTGGTTCTTCCATGAGCACGCAGAGCAATGCGAGCCGCCGTCTCTGCCCGCCCGAAAGATCGCGCACGTATGTCGAGAAGTCTGCCCTCGCGAATCCCAGTCGCTCGAGTAGCTGCTCGGGAGACTGCAGCTTGTCGCCAACGTGATACGAGCGCTTGAAACGCGCGAGGAGCTCCTCCACGCGCCAGTCGTCGTGCTCCGCCAAGCGCTCCATGCGCTGTCCGAGCATACCAAATCGCACCGTCTTGCCCACCTTGACCCAGCCCGCGTCGGGACGACGCTCACCGCGAATGACACGAAGCAAGGTCGTCTTGCCCGCGCCGTTCTCGCCAAGGATGCCCACACGCTCGCCTGGACCAAGTATCCAAGAGATGCCATCGAGGACCCTGAGCTCTCCCCCGTCATCCGTCGGATAGCTCACGCACACGTTGCGCAGCTCAACCACCTGCTTGCCCAGCCGCGTCATCGCCATGCGCTGCAGCTCGATGGTATTGCGCAGCGGAGGATCCTGCTCGACGAGTGCCATGGCAGCCTCGATGCGGAAACGCGGCTTGCTTGTGCGGGCCTTCGCGCCGTGCGCCAGCCAGTTGAGCTCCTTGCGCAGGATGTTTTGCCTTCGTTCCTCGGCCACCTGAGCTTGCCGCTCACGCTCGACGCGCTGCTGCACGTAGGCCGAGTATCCTCCCTCGAAGGGTTCCACGCGACCGTCGTGAACCTCCCACATCCCGAGGCATACCTCGTCCAAGAACCATCGGTCATGGGTCACCACCAGCAGCGCTCCCGTGCCCTGCGGCCATCGCGACCGCAGATGCCGGGCCAACCAACGGATGGCACCGAGATCAAGGTGGTTTGTCGGCTCGTCCAAGCACAAGACGTCCCAGTCACCGACGAGCAGCCGGGCAAGGTCGGCTCTACGGCGCTGCCCTCCCGAGAGGTCGCCGATGCGGCCTTCCCAGTCGAGGTCACCCACCAGCTGCGCAATCGTCTCTCTCGTGCGTACGGAGGCAGCCCATTCGTGAGTGGGCACATCTCCCACGATGGCATGCCCCACGGTGTCGTCGTCATTAAGCTCGTCTGCCTGACCCAGGAGTCCTACGGCAATGCCACCACGATAGGTAACCTTCCCCTCGTCAGGCCCGAGCTCGCCTGCGAGGATGGAGAGCAGCGTCGACTTCCCATCGCCGTTGCGACCAACGATGCCGATACGGTCTCCCTCAAAGACCGATAGTGTCTGTCGGTCGAGCACCCGCTTCCCAGGCCACTCGTGCCCGATGCGTTCGCATCCGATGAGGATACCCATTTGAATGACTCCTAGCCCTGTCTCATCGCGACGATGCGGTCAAGAAGGCGCACTGCCACCTCCTCCTTTGAGAGGGTGGGCAACTCCTCGACGCCATCCGCAAAGACGAACGTTACGCGGTTCGTGTCGGACCCAAAGCCTGAGTCGGCACGGCTTACGTCGTTGGCGACGATGAGGTCGCAGCCCTTGCGCTCGAGCTTGGCACGCGCATTGTCTGCAAGGTCGTTTGTCTCGGCGGCAAAGCCCACCACCAGACGATGCTTGCCGCCGGCATCCTTGGTCGCACTCAGCTCGGCCAAAATGTCTGACGTCTCGATTAGCTCGATCAGGTCAAGGCACTCGCGGCCCTTCTTGAGCTTGTGATCGGCGGGATGCGCAGGTGTGTAGTCAGCGACTGCGGCCGCGCAGATCGCCACGTCTGCATCTGCAAATGCAGCAACGGACGCATCGCGCATGTCAGCGGCTGAGACCACGTCCACGCGCGTCACGCCTGCGGGTGCGGGAAGCGATACGGGTCCCGAGACGAGCGTCACCTCAGCCCCTCGCCGCGCGCACTCGGAGGCTATGGCATAGCCCATTTTGCCACTCGAGGCGTTGGCGATGTAGCGTACGGGATCGATGGCCTCGTGGGTGGGCCCTGCCGTCACGAGCACGCGAAGGCCCGACATCGAAACGTCCCCGTCGCCTGACGCAACGGTTCCCACGCACCCGAGAACTGCATCGGTGATGTCGTCGATGGGAGCAAGCTTGCCCTCGCCTACATCGTCGCAGGCCAGACGACCACTCACGGGCATGACGAATCGCATCCCGCGCTCGCGCAGGGTCGAGACGTTGGCCTGCGTGGCGGCCGCCTTCCACATGTGGACGTTCATGGCAGGCGCCACGACCAAAGGCGTCGTCGCGGGCACTGCGAGCAGCGTGGCAGTTACAAGGTCATCGGCCAAGCCACAGGCCATCTTTGCCATTACGTTGGCTGTAGCAGGCATCACGAGCACGACGTCCGCCCAGCCTGCGAGGTCTATGTGCGGTATCGCCGACTCCGTATAGTCAAAGATGTCGCTTGCAAGCTTCGTGTGGGTAAGTCCCTCCCACGTCGCCTTGCCGACGAAGCGAAGGGCACCTTCGGTGGAGGCGACACGCACCTCACACCCAGCTTTTTGGAGCAGCCTCATAGTCTCGACTGCTTTGTATACGGCAATGCCGCCGCACACGCACAGGAGCACGCGCGGGCTAGCCGCCTGGTCAATACCCTTGAGCATGATATCAGTCCGATTCTATTCGTCGAGGTCAAACATTCCCTCGGTCACGAGCATGCGATGGCAATATGGGCATTCCGCGATTGCGGGACCACGCTTGAGATCGCCAAACACACTTGGGGAGACGGTTACGCGACACACCGACGGTACGTTGCCGCGCAGTCGCTCGACGGCGAGACCACCGAATCTCTTGACAGCGCCGTCATAGCGCTCGCGCACCTCTGGCGAGATGTTCACCAGCACCGATTCGCGATCAAGCGAAAGCTTGCGCATGTCGCGGTCGATGTCGGCGGTCTGCTCCTTGAGGTCCGCAATCAGAGCCTCGCCCTCCGAGCAGAGCTTGTCGTCAAGCGATTTGGCGTTCTTCTCTGCAATGCGTATCTTTTCGAGGCGCGCTAGCAACTCCTTGTGCTGGAACTCCCGCTTCTCTATCTGCTTGGCGAGGGAGGTGAGCTGGCTCTCGATGTCCTTGAGGTTGCGATAGTTCGCCTCACCCGACTCGACCCTTGCCTGTGTGCTTTCCACATGCTCATGCAGAAGCAGCTGGCTTGCCTCGTTTTCCTCGAGGTCCATCAGGACGTCTTTGCGCTCGCCCATGATCTGGCGCGACTGCGAAGCGAGTTTTTTGCGCGCGGCGCGCACCGCTTGGATCTTTCTCATCTGCGGCATGGCGGCAAGGGTCTTCTTGTGTCGCATCAGCGCAAGGTCGATGTCTTGTAGCCGGAGCAGGGCTTCTGGTTCCCTCATCACGCACCTCCATGCCAAGGAATTTTATCTGGGTACATGGTACACGAAACACAAGCACCACGTAATGGCAAATGCGCCACGGTGGAACTACCCCGTTACGAAAAGAGACGGTACGATGCGGGTAACAGGAGCGGAGAACAGAATTACTGCATCAACGAACGGTTGACATCCGTTTGACAAGCTCCCGGGCACTTCTTCTCCGATAAAGAATGCCGTAATGAAGAACGCGCAACGGAACACGGAACTTCAAGTGAGATTGACGTTCGAAAAGGATGTTTACCTGCAATAACGCTTAGCGATGCGATACTACGGTTCTTCTACACACAGGAAGTGCCTCTTTTATATATGTTGAGATATTCTAGACATGGTTGTCAAGTTACGAGGGAGGTGCGTAATGGACAAGAAGAGGAGCATACTCTTTCACCTCGATAAGGACGTATACCCAACGATTGTTGTCGACACCCCAGATGAAGACGATAGGACCCCCATCGCAATTGTCAGCTACACCGCTCCGACGGTGCCGCTCGTGATAACTCACTCCTTTGGTACCGCTAATGGTGAAGTCAAGTCCCTTTCCGCAACCGGGCGGCCCTATTTCGCACTTTATGACGAAAGCACTGGCAAGCGTATGAAGGTGTTCTACGATGATGAACTCCTTGACATTGTCCGGGCGTGCTACCGGAGCTACGTACGTGTGACAGGCGACATAACATTCAATGAAAATGGTACGAAGAGAGAGATGTTTGCACACAACATTCAAGTGGTAGAACGTGACAAGAAAGTGCCCTTCTCTAGCCTTTTTGGAATTCTTGGTGG
>CACXDP010000061.1 GCA_902766445.1 uncultured Coriobacteriaceae bacterium | reverse complement strand
TAGCGGATGCGGAAGGGCTTGACCTCGGCCTCGTCGAGGATCCTGTGGACGGTGCTCTTGTGCACGGTCGACAGCCTCGTGTGCCCCGCCGCCTCGGCGACCTCGTGGATGTGCGACGTGAGCAGCGCGTACGTCCAGGTCTCGGCGGCGTAGCCGAGGTCGGCGGGCCTCCGGCAGGCGAGGTCGACCACCCAGGCGCGCTCGTCGTCGGTGATCTCGGCGTTGCGCCCGCGGCCCGGCGCGTCGAACAGGGCGTTCTCCACGCCGCCCTCGCGGTACTTGGAGACGCACAGCATCACGCTCTTGCGGTTGAGCCCCACCTTGTCGGCTATGTCGTCCACCGTGTGGCCGTCGGCCTTGAGCAGCAGGATCCTCGCGCGCGCCACGGTCTGCGCCTGGATCGTGCGGGCGCGGGTCTGCGCCTCAAGGAACTCCCTGTCCTCGTCGGTCAGCGTTATGACGCTCGCTCTTCTGCCCATGGGATGGCTCTCCTCTCGTCGACGGGCACATTATCCCATGGCAGCGCTCTGCAGTCCAGTTATTTTAGAGACGTTGTACTAGTCCATGAAATAGGCCATGGCTTTCTCGGGCGTGTCAAGTATGTCCTCCGCCGGAACTCCTAGCTCGCGCGCAAGTTCGATAGAGCCTTCAAATGCGACCAAGGGGTCTGGATCGAATGCGAAGTCCAAGAGTCCGAGATACGAAGCCATGGCATTACGCAGATCGGCAAGACATGAATCGTACTGCATTCTCAGTTTGGCATCCAGCTCTTGTTGGCCTTTGGTGTATGTCGCAAAGAGTTCCCGCTCATTTTCGGAGAGGGCTTCCTTGGCAATCTGATACATCACCGTACCGACAGTGTTGCCTATTATCGCTCCAAGCACAGGAACTGGAATAGCGACTTGACCAATCGCCGACGAGAGGGCGCTTATCGAAGTGTCCAAACAGAGCGACTCGGCGTTCTCGATGAACTCGACTTCACCTATCTCACCCGAACGAAACCTGTGCGCCTGCTCCGCCACACCGAAGGACGCGGTTACGAGTGAACTCGCAACTGCGGCGGAGGTGGCGGTGTAGTTGGTGAGGACATAAACGCTAGCTCCTCGTGCCCCGCCTTTGGCAAGTCCCTTTCCTGTCTCACCAGCAATCTCAGCCCAATCATCGCTGTCAAAATCACACAGTTTCTTTCCGCGCTTCCTTATGGTGGTAACTTTCATGACAAATGCCGTCCCACCCTCTATGACAGCGGCTGCGGTCGTTGCCTTAGCTCCCTCCGCGAACGTTGGCAGGCTCTCTTGGTAGGCTTTGCTCCTCAGGCTCTGATCTGTCGCTCTGATTTTGTCGCCCTCATCCTTGAGGGTTTGCGAGTATCTGCCGACTTGGACATCTTTATAAGACAGCTGTGATGGTTCGAGATCATCAATGCTTATATTATTATTACCAAAGAAATTATGCACCCGTTCCCAGTCGCGAATCGACAGGGAATCAGACGACTTTGATAGGCGCGCCGCCTCTTCCTTGGACATGACAAGCAGCCTTTTGACACTGTCGTAATGGTCGCTAGGAATTTGATACTTACCGCCGTTTCGGACGAAATCTGGATATGCCTGAAGATGCTGAGCGACCGCTCCAAGCGAAAAACGACCACCCGCATTCACAAATTTCTGCTGGATGTCGATGCCATCTCGTATAAGGTCAACCTTCCCATTGTCGTTGACCCAAGACATGTTCGCACCCTTGCCGATTACTTCACGTCGTGCATTATTCACCCCGACCTCAGCGACTTCGGCGATGAATCCGTGCATACCCTTTGTACCGCCTCTGTTTCTTGCCACAATCTCAACGTCAATACGCTCAGTCGTGTCCTTGAGCGTCTTGAGAGCTTGCTTAAGGTTGCTGTCCTGAGTTTTAAGCGCGGCGAGTAGACCGTCAATACGCAGCTGATTGAGATAACCTATCCACGCTGCAACGGCCTGCTCTTGAGTGCTCTTCACTGCCTCCCTAGCATCGATACTCATTATTCACCCTCTTGGGACAGGCGCTCTCCAAGTAGCTTTGCCAGTGACAGAGTACAGTTAACAAGAGCCGTAAGACCCGCCTGTTCACCCCTGGATAGCTTGGAGAAATCTGCACCATACATTCCGATATTCCCCGTGTATGCGTCAGCCAGCTCATCTCTCAAATCGGAGGTCTTCTCGAGCAGCGCGTTTACAGAAGCATGCATCTCCTTGACTTGCTCGGTGTTTTCTTTGAGAGCGATGAGTTCCTTCTGTTTGTCCTCAAAGACCCGTCGTTTGCTCTTCTTGAAAAGGACAATTGAGGTTAGCAGCGTTGCACCTGCGATTCCCCAGCCAACGGGGCCAGCAAGCGCGAGCAATGCGTTGCCCGCAGCTATCCCACCGCCACCTGCTGCCAAGGCCCCCCCGCCCAACCATGCAAGGGCAGCTTTAGTGGCAGCCGCACCGGATAAGGTGGATATGGCAGTTCCCGTTGAGGCGGTGCCGAAAGTCGTGGCAATCCACATCGCTGCGGATGGAGCCATGCTGGCCACCGCCATTCCTGCAGTAGCCCCAGCACTCGCACTCATGGCGGATTTTCTGGCTGCATCTAGCTCTCTTTTTGCAAACAACTCGGCATCAACGAAATCCCTTTTCAAGAGGTCAACCTCACCCATGTTAGCGTCGAAGGACTTAGGTCGATTTGCGATGCTATTCACTAGCGATTGTACAAACCAAATCAAGTCGATGGATCTCGTGCGCACGTTGAGAAGCTCTATTCCGCAGTCATTCAAATCGGTATATGCTGCATTGTAGCTGATGACGGCAAGGTCATACTCGTCTAACGCTTCTGAGGCGTCCTTTTGACCGTCAATTGATTCGGCTGGTTTCTCATGTCCTGAGGGGCGATATCCAGGTGGAACAGCTGCCCCACCACCCGTTATACAGCGTACAAACTCGCGGAGTAGAGTAAGTGGGTGGTCCGGGAACACTTCATCAAATTCAGCAAGCTCAGAATGCAGGAGCAGCACCTCGCCCTCCCGACAAGGGTCGTAGGGATCGCTTGCCCAATCACCCGTTACCTCCCCAAGCCTCCCCTCGCTCTCCAAAATCTCGCGCACGGAGTTGTCGCGCTGTCTAGCTCTGCCAACCTCTTCGAAACACGCTTCAACGCGTGTAGTAGTCACAATCGCCGGCCACAAATCCATGGTAAGGCGGTACAGGGTACTCGCTGGCTCGTCGTTCTCGAACTTCAACTTCTTTGTAACAATGTAGTGGTACCACAACCCTCCTTTTTTATTTGATCCTACTTCAATAAGTCCTTCTCTGTCCCCCAACGACTCATAGGCATGACTAATCAAATCGTCAATTTCGTCTGGTAACAACGGCTCCGTCAACCGCAAACGATGGATTTGGCCGAAGCACTTGGCTTGTTCTGTACCTGCCCGAAACGCAATTGTCTTCTTGCCGCAAGAATTTGTCGTATAGTATGCTGGTATAGTGTACCTTTCGCGCATAGTCACACTTACGATTTTGGTTTCCAACGCATCTCCCCTCTTTTGAAACATAACCGGACGTCAGATGTCTCGATAGCAAGTCAATCGGACAATCGCACCCACACTTTTTGAATCGCGCACAACTCTCACTGTCTGTCTCTTTCCCAATTTGGATACGGTCCTCGAGGAGATTTCCAGCTCCTTATAAGCCGAATCCAGCTGATTCCCATTATGCCATATATCACCAGAGCCCCACGTATGAACACGCCACACATATACGATGCTTTACTTCACGCCATCACGATGGGCTGTCATGTATAGCTTTGACATACGGATGACACACCTTCCCAAGGCTCAATACCGGGTATTATCTGGCGCATCTCTGGGTCATGACGCAGATTAAAACACCACGCGCTCGCAACAGCTGCCACGTTCGATAGCATTCTTCACATACGTTTCGACGCACTTGAAACGGTATATACGGAGTCGAAACCCATGAATTGTTTTAGCAGGTGGGCGGGACAGAAAAGTATTACGTAGCAACCAACACACATGCGCACGAACAAGGTACATGAAAGCCCCCTCCATGCACGTTCGTGCTATGCTTCTCTAGACATGAGGAATTTGGAGGATACGACGTGAACTGTTGGAATTGCGGCGCGACGAACGACGACATTACGCTCTTTTGTAGCTCATGTGGCGCCAATTTGCTATCTTTGAGCATTCGCTCGCAAAGGAAGGGAAAGGCACAGCGAGATTCGCGCAGTGAGACCTCTGACCTCCCCCAATGTCTCTCGCTCGTCGATGCCCTATATCACACCCTCAAAGCCAGGGGGCTCTCCATCCTGAAAGAACCTAAGCGCCTCTTGGCTTACACGGCCGACGTGTGCAGCACGGATGCATCCGGCTTTCGAGTGTTCGAGCGCAACTGCGACCGAGAGATGCTTGAGCCCTTCGTCGATGCCACCTCACGATCATTCGGCGCAGGTGAGCTCGACGACGCCGCTAGCCGCACCTACCTCGTGCTATGCGACCGCTCGATTGACACGCAAGCAGCCGATGTCATGGCAAAGAACATACGCAACGCAATAGCCCGCTACGCCTCGTTGCCGGAGGTCGAGATTGCCTCCATCGCTAACAGCAATTCCGGAGGGACCTTCGGCGGCAACTCGGACGGTTCTGCTTCACGGCAGCCCACAAGCCGCTCTTGGAGCACCTTGAGCCAGACTCGGAATGAGCCACAGCGTCAACGCCGGCCAACCACAGCATCAAACAATCCGAGCACCTTCGGCGACATCGATTACATTCCATCACAGTCGAGCGTTAGATC
>CACXDP010000060.1 GCA_902766445.1 uncultured Coriobacteriaceae bacterium | reverse complement strand
GCATAGTATATCAGCGCATAACCTAATGCCGGGGCTGCCATGAGCACCGCCTGCGCCCAACCGGCCGCATCTCTTGAAAACGCCGACAGCGAGGCTTGTCTAACAACATCGCTATCTCCACCATCACGCATGTGCTTTGCCATGTGAACTGCACTCATACGAATACCCCGCTCACCGATGGTTTACCCCCAAGTACTCGTGGAACCGCTCTAAGCAATACCTCGGATAGTCCTTAAGTATTGACTCGACCTGACTTGCCTTAAGCCTAAGTATTGATTCAAGCATTGAGCTGTCCTGTACGGCATCAAGCCCAAGCTCATGCATCATCCTGTTGGCAATCAACCTGTCGTCGATCACTCGCTCGCAAAACAAGCATTCGAATACGGTGCCAACTCCATATTTAAGCTTTCGATGCAATAGCCGCAACGATTTGACATCGAACTTCGACAATTCGCCAGCTTCTTCAAGTTCGACCAAGTCAGCTATGCATGACACATAGTTGCTCAACTCAAAAGAAATGCTTCCACTAAGCCGCTTCTCAATTCGCCCAACGTTTGGACCGCGACGAGGGTCAAATACCCACTCGCACGCAAGGGTATCAACCATCGTCCCGATATTATTCGGCTGCAGCCAGAGACGCACGAGACGCGCAAGCTGCTCGCCCGTCAACCACTCATCTCCTCGTTTAGAAACGGAACGAAATCCCGTACACAGTGCGTTTATACCAGCCTTACTGGACGGATCCTCAGCAAATGCGTCCGACTCGGCCGAAGCGCACCAACGATACAACGCATCGGTCTCACGCACGCCCATCTGGGTCTTCGCATATGCCGCCACTCTCGCGCGATTCTCTTCACGAGAAAGCCGCGCTTTTACCACATCGAATAAACCAAGTAGTCTCTTTTGCGCTTCAGAATTCTGCTCCGCCTGCACAAACGCCAACGTATGCCTGCATAGTTCGCTCACGTCAACCTCGTCTGCATCAGATGCGCTCATCGCCTGCGAGAGGTACGTCTCGATCGCATTCAGTGCAGCCAGACGCGCAGAAACAATGGCTTTCCCCTCATCAGGCTGGGCACCAAAAGTCTTAAGAGCTTGCAACAGTTCAAACTGCAAATCTGAGTTATCCGAGTTGGAAATAACCAAGTTGTAGACAAAGTCACCTTTTATTATTCCTTTGCGTAGTACAACGTCATCGAAAATACCCAGAACCGCACTTCTACACATCTCGTTAGTGCCGCCTTCGAACAAGGTGGCGTATTTCCTTAGATTGACACTCTTGTCAGTAGTAGAATCTACAATCAAGATGCTGCCTTCGCTGTACTCACCTGGACGCGCGGTGCGTCCTATCAGGTTTTTGAAATCACTGCTCCTCATATTGCTAATACCACTGCGCGTCCCTGTAACCAAGAGCGTCTTAATCGGCAGATTCACCCCTTGGGCCAACGTCGAGGTGCATGCTACACAATTCGCATCTTTATACTGAATGGCTCTTTCGACGCACTGGCGAATACAGCCTGGAAGGTTTGAGTAATGCGGTAGCACACCATAGCGCAATCCGTCCTCAAAGCCATTTGATGACCCGTAATGCAGCTCGAAGAGAGTAGTGAACCTCTGTAGCTCCTCAACGTCTGTATGCCCAGAAAGACCATCTAGCATGCACCCATGGTCATACAGCTCCTCTAACCGTTTGTAAAACGGACGGAAAGAGGTCGTCTTTGGAACATAAATCGCCACTCCCCCACTCTTGACAGCGATATTCGCTAGATAGATTGCCTTATCGCGAGTAATGGCGGAATACTCTTTCTGCTTCAAGTCAGGAAAGACTCTGTCTTTTGTCTCGCGCGGCAGCCTCTTCAGTTTCTCTGGATGCGACTTAAGCGGAACGAAGAAACTCTCCTTACTCACCTCAGGCATATCCCGGTAGCTTATTCTCAGGCCCTTGCCAACAGCAAAGCCTACAGCCTTCTCGGAGGAAGGAATGCCCTTTTCGGATACGAGCGCAGTCACATCACCCATCGCCCACCCTGCAAAGTCCTCAGGGTTGGGAAGAACCGCGGAAATCATCACTAGCTGAGCCCGTGGTTTACAGAAGAGAATTTCCGAGACAGTAAGTTCATATAGTGGTCCCCGGCTTGCATCCGCTATGACATGGGCCTCGTCCATAACATAGAGGTCAACATCATCGAATGCCGAATCTGCATGGCGGCTAATGAACGAGTACTTCTCCGGCGTGAACACCATAACTGTCGGTAGGTTGCTCTCATCTCCCAACCACGAGTCAACCTCCAACGAGTAAGTCGACCTGTACACTACTGCGATATCGGCAAGCGCATCGCGTAGTGCGGTCTCAATCTCTGCGCAAAGCGCAAGAAACGGCGCAATAACCACTGCGCTGCGAACCGCTCTGGCAAGAATCCGAGCACGTAAAACCAGCTCTATGCTTTTCGTCTTTCCTGAGCCCGTCGGCAGTTGGATAAAGATGCTTCTTCCCGTAAGCACGCTGCTCTTGACAATCTCCTCTTGTGCCCTCCAAAGAATACGCGGCGCCCCCTTGGACAGAAGGTAGTCTTTCCAAAGGCCAAGAGAAACACCGCTCCAACTCGGCAAGATGTTTCTCGCAGCCGACGTCATAGCCATATCACTCACAACGCAAAGCAGCTTGCCGAAGAATCGTTCCTCAGGGCCGTCCCAGTTAACATACTTCTCAGAGAGACCCTCCAAGCTTGGGCGATGGTTGTCTAGGCACTGCATGTAGAACAACAACCAGCTATCTTCCGGCATCTTCGGTTTGTCCGCCTCACCCAGCAGGTACCTCAGTAACGCTACAAGCCTACTGCACCTTCCTCCATAGAAATCATCTTTGTGAATCACTCTAATTGCAACAAGGCAGCTTCCGTAGTTACCCAGTAGATAGTAGGCTGCCGCAGCAAGAATCAACTCTCCGTCAGTCAGCTCCCTATTGATGGTATCCGCTGAAGCAGCATCATAGTACATCGCAACTTTCTCGAGATCTAACAGCTTTGATTTAGTGTCTCCGCAACTAATATAGGAATCACAGTAATCAGCGATAACGTGAATTGAAGTGTAGCTGAGATCGTCAGGGTTCCTCGGATAGTGCGGCCAGTCACTCTCGTCGACTCCAAAATCGCCCAGCTTCGCTCGTGCTTTGGCATATTGAAGAACGCGATCAGCTTTTGGGCCAAAACTCATGATGTGCACCTCGAATAAATGTCATAGACCAGCTTCTTGAACTCCTCCGCACGCACAATAATCACTAGACCGTTGATATCGTCGGCAGCAGAGTCCTCCAAAGATAGTCCGTCTTCAAACGCAACCTTGGAGTCCATAGTGACAGCGATGCCAAACCGCTCGTCAAACGGATGCTCTCCTTTGTCTTGAAATCGAAGAAGCTCATCGCGTGTCATATCATCTTTCGCGTCTATCGCTTCGTCAATCATGTACTCCAGCGTCATAGAATATCTGCTTCGGTCTCTCGCCGACCCAGTAGCAGCGGAGGCGATGCGGTCCTCCACCCCCGATGCCTTACGCTCGCTTACAGCGGATTTCACCTCCACCACTTGCATCTGGTCATCTGACGATGGAACACTGGGGGAGCCTACAAACTTGTAAGCAAGCACATCAGACCCCTGCTCTGAAGCCGTCTTTATCTTCCGATTATGGTGTTTATACCGAGGCACAACGTAATCCATGAGAAAGCGAGCTATGTCCATCACCAGAATCTCCGCAAAATCGCCGGCTATGATTTGCGGGCCGTTTTGATCCTCTCGTTGCGGTATGACGTTTTTCTTCAGGTACTCGGCGGGGGACGCCTGTCGACCTGCGCATCGCCTAGCGAGCTCATCATCACGTAGGTAATGCCTCCGGATGTGGAGCGCCCAATCATCAAGTATTTCGTCGTCGGTATCCCATGCAATCTGATAACGCTTGACAGTCTTGCCACCTAGGGTTAGCGGATCGTCACTTGTTATCCACACCATAAACTGCGGTTCCGGCAGCTCTCTCATATCACCTAGATTGATTGACTTCATTTCAGGCACATCTATTCTTTACGGCAACGTCTAACTACACCAAGAAGCACTCGCCCTAGATACACATTTCGAACCAGCTCTCCTTGAACTCATACCACTCTCCTTCGGTCGATCGCGCAGCGAGTTCGCTCATAAGCTACGCGGTGCCGATTGCCATCGCTTACTTCCCCGTCAGTCAGCCCACAATGCCTGCCTTACGAGCTCTCGCTTCCACCGCATATGTGGAAATACTACACCCCACAGCCACCGAAGGGAGCTCGACCAGCTACTCTCATAACGCACTGCTGGTCATGCGCCATTTGAACGGCGATGCAGAATCGGGTCAACAAACTCGTCAATCTTAGTCTTCGCGATCTCACCCTCTAAGGCAGTGATTTCCGAGTTGACGATTCGAAGGTACTCCAGCCTAGACTCAGACAGCAAATCGTATCGAATCATCTGAAAGTATTCAAGTCGCGCCTCCAGCAATGGTATTGCGCTATCCCTCCACGTATATCCATTAAAGGGACTTCCCAAGGCAGCCTTCGCATACACTTCCTCACAAGCACCGGCCTTTGCGAGCTCCCGGCAGATTTCCCGCCTCCACGCATAGTCCAAGGACGGAATCACGTCCAGGACAATATCTTGCAGACCGCTTTCCCGGCACAAAGCATGGCGGACTATCCACTCATTTGCCCGCGCATCGAAACCCGCGTTTTTGGTCTCCTGTAACACCATGAGGACGAACTCTCTCTGGTGGTGCCAATCAGAGTAGCTCTTCTCTTCTGGCATAGAGTATTGCACCATGCCGAGGCAGAAATCACTGCCATGAGCAGCAATGAGGTGCGCTACAAACCCCCTATTTGTCCCCGCATCATTCCGCGACATGAGTGCCTCGAAGACTGTCGACGTCGAGGCTGGACTAAGCACAGCAATCCGCGCTATGACTGCGCCGTTTGGCGGGATTTGTCCCTGCAGCGTTAGGGCACTCGCGAGTTCTGCCAATGCCTCCCCAATCCCCGAATCCATTAGAATGCCTTCGGTAAGGGAGTCAAACTCCTCAAGGGGATATGGCAAGTAAACCGAATACGGAATTGGATGAGCGCCAAAGTAGCATGCAAGCTCACGAATGTATTCCTCCATGAAACCCGAGGACAAGCGCTCGGCTTGGCACACGGATGCAAAAGGAAGAACCTCGTCCCTTTGATAAAGCGATTCCACCATCTGCGACACATCGAGGCCGACGCCCTTTTCGAGCAGATATGAGTCGAAGGATGCGAGCCAAGCGCCAACCCACATGCCAGCATCTTGCTCTAAGCGAGCTCGCCCGGCTTCGATGCCATACGATTGATAGTAGAACTGAATAACTGGTCCAGCTGGCAATACCGTGCGTGGGCTTGTCCTTGACACAGCTCCACGTGCCACGGTTTCCCGTATGCGCTCATCCGTCCGCGCGTCTTGCATTATTGCATCAATCAGCTCCTTAAGCTGGTATTCATATTTTATAGCTTGATCTGGCGGGTCAAGCAGTGCAAAGAAATCTTGCCAGTCTGCGACTGAGAGCTCCAAAGCTTCTTGTATCGCGTTGTCCAAATAGTTTGGTTTGTGAAGCATTTCAGTCGATAGAGTGATGGCAAGACCCTGCGCCTTGCTCAAGTCGAGCTTGCCAAGCACTTTGGCCTTTTCGATGCCTAGGCATTGGCAGTTCGCGGCAAAGCCTGCGATTCGTTCGCACTCCTCAAATGTGTCAGCATTAATTACGGGTATGAAAATCGTGGCGATGAGCTCGTACGTATGCTTTATAAGTTGCCCATCCCCTCGCATTGCACCGGTGTAGCTCAAGACGATTTTGGTGATGCTTCTCTGCATGAACAACTGACAATACATGTTTGCAAGGATGCGTAGACCCCTTTCGCGAAGCTCAAGAAGCTCGCGCGAAGACATTAGTTTGACGCGACGCGTGGTAAAGTGCGCATCGTCGGTTGATATGGCATCCATCCGCTCGTCCATAAGGAGACCGCGCACAAACATGATGAGGCAAAGCGAACTCATGGTGTCGTCTTGGAAAAGATTGCCATCTTCCAAGGAATCAAAAACCTTAGTTGCTCTGTCAATCATCAGCGGATAGCTTTGTATAACACCGTTCAAGCGCCATGTGAAGAGCTCACATAAATCCGAAACCGACACGCATCCCCGCCGAATCAATGTAAAAGCCAAATTGAGGGCAGTCTCCCAGCATAGAGAATCGTCAAGGAAGCGCGCCAAAGCTGCAAGCTCTTTAGAATCAAAGCGACCCTTCTGAACGCTTTTCACGAGCGACCCATAGTCAATCCCCTCAGTCTGAGCCTGTTCGTCGGGCGACACCTTGTACATCAATTCACCGACGCACGCCACGCCTTCCATACCCAGTTCTGGCCCGAAGGCTATAACAACATCAAGCTTCTCGGCGTCGTCAACCGCATGCAACAAGCGTCGTACTTGCTTCCGTAACTCCTCGATGGTCTCTTTGTCTGAAAAGACATCAGCTATCCTCTGATAGATTGCAATCGCACTCCGTCGCCATTTTGGTGATGCCCATATATCAGCAATCGTGATTCGCTTCGCCTCAATAACGGAATGGTGTAGGAAATAGTCGCGAAGGTTTTGCTCTTCGAAGCTCACAGCCTCGAAACCAGGGGTAGCATCCATGAGCTCGTATGCATACAGTTTCCTACACGCATCCACATACCGATTGATTGAAATACCGAAACGTACCCGCAACTCATTCAGGTCTTGATTGCAATTCGTCTTGTGCGGACCCAGCAATGACGCTATCGAGATGGCAATCTTTTCTTCATCCGATAATGTGTCAAGGAAACGCTCGTATGCAGCATCAAAGACCTCTTTGATCGTTCGTAGGTTTATGCTTCCACCGCCCCTCACAAGGTCGGAAGCAAGGCATGCAATCCTAAGATTGCCTTTTGCAATACCAGTAATCCCACGTCTGGCAGCAGGGCTCTCGATGCCGAATTGCTCTTTCAGGATTCTGTCGACGCTATCGTCAGGCAGCGCATCAAGCTCATACTCGCTAAATAGCTGAACTGCTTTGAGCTCATGAGACACGCTTTTCTTCGCATAGCTTCTTACGGTCGCAACGACGCGCACATTCTGCTTCGAATTGACAAGGTTCACGATGGTTGATATGTGGCCCAGATCATTGGCGTCATCTAAGAAAAGATACGTCTCTTTATCATCTATGCAACATGCTTGGATGTCCTCATGGAGCTCGCTCTTCGATGGCGGAATCACATACAAGTCGGCATCATGCTTGTCAGCCAGCCTGCGCAAGGTCTCGAGAACGAGCTTGGTCTTGCCGCACCCCGAGGCACCCGCCACGAGCACGGCCTTATTGGCCTCAATGATCTTTGCAAGGCTTTTCACTTCGTCATCTCGGCACACGAGCTCGTGATCCAGATTTGGGGTAAAGGCATTGTTCCTATATCTGTCCAGAAACGCAGCAGAATCCACTATGGCACCATTGCCTAGGCTCATATCGAGGTACTCATTTGCAAGCCATGGGCACTTCGTTACGCATTCATCCGCAAGCGTATCTGGACCGATGAACTCAATGCGGCCTTTGGTATCGAGCCTCTCCAGCTCCGATACTTGCTCAGGATTCAATCTCCCGCAGCTATAGCAACAGATGATCCTGTCGATGGTGTCTTTCGGATGCTCCCTTTCATAGTCCAGAATCTCGTTGATGTCGCCTTGAAGCTTTGCGATTGCCGCACTCTTGTTCTCCACATGGCCGCACTCAATGAAGTACATATGCCCGTTTGGCAGAACGAGGAAACCATCTGGATGCCCCTTCACCGGAGTTGTCGTGCCCGGTGACATGCCATACCAATTCGCATAATCAATATGGTATTTGAATCTTACGTACCGGTAAGCAAGTGCCTGAAACCTCCCGCCATCAAGTTTGGATATCCTGGCACGCGCAATCTCATACCGGCCCACGCAACCCCCAATCATCTGTCAAAGCCCACCTTAGCACAAAAGCCAACCTTGATTTGTCCCCTCGTCAAACGCTCTCCACCGAGGAGCTTGCAGGTAGTATGCGCTTGTCCTCCGACTCGAGCCGTGCACGAGAGAGCCGCTCCTCATACTCGGCGCGATTGCGCCTGAGCACCTTGGTGAGCTCCTCCTCCGTCGGCAGGTAGGTAAAGTACTGCGCAGCATGCAGGTTGTCGTTGCGCGCAAGGGCAGAGTACTTCGCCACGGCGTCGTCCTTCTCGGAGCACAGCAATATGCCAATGGATGGACCGTCATCGGGAAGCTTGTACTTGTCATCGAAGAAGCTCAGGTAGAAGTCCATCTGGCCAACATCACGTGGGTCGAGCTTGCCCGTCTTGAGGTCAAACAGCACGAAGCGCCTGAGGTAGTAGTTGTAGAAGACAAGGTCCACCCACCAGTCCTCACCGTTGTCCGAGAGGCGCCGCTGGCGCTTTACGAAGGAGAACCCCCGTCCGAGCTCGAGGAGAAACTCCTCCAGGCTGTCTATGAGGGCCGACTCCAAGTCGGTCTCAAGAACGTGCTGGTTCCTGGGTATGTCGGCGAACTCGAAGACGTATGGGTCCTTGAACGGGCTCATAGCAATGTTGGTCTCGGCATCTTTGATGCCGCCTAGGTCGCGCAAGACCGTTTGCGCGCGTTCGGAGTCAGCGGCACCCTCAAGAGCCTTGGCCTCCTGCGTGTGGAGAAGTCGTTCATAGAGACGTGTGTCGATCTGACGTTTGAGCTCGCGCTCGCTCCAGTTCGATGAGGCGCATTCATCGACATAGAACACTCGTGCTTCAGGTGATTCAATTCGCATGATATGCCGGTAGTGCGTCCAGCTCAATTCGCTACGCAATGCGTAGCGAATTGGGAACGCGCGGTAGAACTGCCTCATGTTGCGCAGATTCGCCTCGCTGGAGCCCCGTCCGTACTCGGCGGTCAGATTGCGTGAGAGATAGGAGATGAGATGCGCGCCGTACTCAGCGCGATCGCCCACCGTCTCTACTATTTCTTTGCCTATGGTCCAATACGCCTCTACCATGGAAGAGTTGACGGCATGCGTCATCTTTTTGCGGGCGTTGTCTATTGCTTCGCGTGCAACGGAAAGTGCGTGCTCCTCGGTAGCGTCGCCTTGCAACGTCAGGCCATTGCCCATGAGCTACCTCCAATCGCTGAGGCCGGGCACCTTGGCGAGGGCGCGCGGGAACTTGTTGTAGTTCACCTTCACGCCGTCGTCGAGGTCGATGGAGACGCGCTCGTGGGCGAGCGGGTAGACCACGTCTCGCTCCCAGGCCTCGAGCTCGGCGATTGAGGCGCGCAGCCTGTTGGCCTCGCGCAGGTCGGCGGCGCTGGCGCCGGGGGCGTCGGTGGCCTGCAGACGTGCGCGCAGCTTGTCCTCCATCTGGCGCAGGTAGCCCGTCAGTATCGTGCCCACCGTGCCCTCGTCGTAGCGGTGCATGTAAATTAGGCACTGGAAGGTCCTCTTCGGGCTCGCGAACATCCAGTAGATCGGCCGCTTCTGGTACACCCTCACGTGGTCGGCGTAGAAGTCTCGGCAGAGGTAGGCGCGCAGGCTCTTCCCGAGGGACTCCTCAAGCCAGGCCACGTTCTCCCCCAGCGTCGCCTCCCCGAAGGCGTGCGCGAGCCATGCGCGCAGGCCGGTGACGACGTCGTCGTCGAACCACTCGTCGGCGGTCACCGG
>CACXDP010000059.1 GCA_902766445.1 uncultured Coriobacteriaceae bacterium | reverse complement strand
TGCACGAGAGCGCATCTGATCTGGTGTGATTCGAATCTGTCCTGCCATGACGCTTCCTTTCTATCCCGAGGGCAGCCCTGTGCCGCCCTACACGGCATGTGGATACTCGGGCTCCGCCGCTCGTCTGCGATGGAGCACCACGGCGCTAGCACCTGCGCCTATAGAGACGAATAGGAGGGCGAGACAGACTTCGGGCAGGAGCGTGCTCACCATGAGTGAACCGCCTTGCATTGCCACCCTCCCGTCATAGTCGGTAACCCTCACGCTCACGCTGCGTTCGACGAACGGACGCGCGGGTACGCGGACGGCGTAGGTCCCCGTGACGATTCCTTCCGCCCCGACCGGCCGATTCGTCCCCGCGACATACACCTGTTGCGGTTTGCCATCGACCAAGGCTTCCACCGAGTCGCCGCAGCTTATGTCATCAGTCACGTGGAAGGTCGCCTCGAAGGACTCGCCGACGACGAATCCCGAGCCAAGGTCGAGATCATCGATGACGGGTGGCAATTCGTCCAATGTGAATGTGACCGTGGCACGCTTGTCCTGCGCGTCAGAGCGAGCGGTGTCGGAGGCCCAGTAGCGACTCGTCGAGTTCTCGTTGTTGGCCGCGTCCACCGAGGCAACGTTGACGCGATAGAGTCCCTGTCCGTCGCTCCCCTCAATGGCGCCCTCGCCGAAGTTGCCGCTGCGAATGATGTAGACATACTCGGACCAGCCGTCGTAGTCGTTGTAGTCGCTTGCTTCGCTCGATTCCCGCAGGCTGTATCCCGCATCGTTCGGACCAGGTCGCTCCTCCTTCGCATCCTGCGCCAATTCCTGGGGAGCGTTGGCATAGTCGCGCACCACGCTATGGTCGAGCTCGCTGAGCGCTCCGCTCACGTTGACCTCATGCACCACGATCTGCGGTGGACTCGATAGAGGCCGCACGGCATCGGACCTCTCGTCCCGCTCTCCTCCGGCATCTCCCTCCCATCCGTCTTCCACAAAGAAGTTCGAGCCAAAGCGATTGACGGAAAATGTGGAACTCACCGGCTCTCCTTCGTTGCCCGCCAAGTCACGCACATGGGCCGTGAGAGTGTAGACATCGTCGAAGCCCACGTCATAGGCACCGGACTCGGCATCGGTCCCAAAGTCCTCGAACGTCACACTCGCAGCATTCTCCGAGGTCGTCTCCACCTGAGCAAAGCGACGTATGTCCGACCTCGTGGCCACGTTTTGGCTTCTCTTGCCGCGTAGCTCATAAGACCAACCTGACACGCCCGCATCGAAGTTGCCACGCTCCCCGTCAAAGAACTCGACCCGCGGGGTCACGTCCCCCGCAAAGGCCCGCTCACCCGCCGGTCCCTCTACATCGAGGATGCGTGCCGTTGGTGGCGTGAGGTCAATCACGAAGTCACGCTGCTCGTACATCCGAGCGACGTTGCCAGCCATATCCTTGGCCTGGACCGTCAGGTAGCACTCCTTTGCCTCGTGTGCATAGTCCACCTGACAGCTGTGGGTGTCATCGCCACCCGCGACCCAAGGACTAACTACTCCCGTCTCTCCCGCGTCCACCACCACGTCCGTCGCGCGGAAGTTGTGCTCACGCACAGTCACGGTTGCTCGGCGAGTCGTCTTGAAGTAGCGCATACCATCGTGGTAGTTGGCCTCATCCAAGTCATGGTCCCAAGCGACGGTTATGGTGGGCGCGGTCTTGTCGATGGTAAACTCGCCCAGATTGACCTTGTTGGACACATGTCCCGCCACGTCTGTGATCTGCGCAGAGATCTCGTAGTGCCCGTCTGTCGCAAACTCTCGCTCGAAAGTCCAGAGGGGGTCTGCGCCTTCGAAGTGCGAAACACGCACCTCTTCGACCCGCTCCTCTCGCATGGGTGTCGCAGCTCTCGTGTACACCTGCGCCACGACTTGTTCGGGGCGAAACGCCTTCAGGTACGAGAAGTTGAACTCGCTCACGCTCACCAGAGCACGTTGCGTCTGGTTGGTCACAACACCCGGCGTGATTCCTTCAATCGCAACAACCGGCGCGATGCTATCCTGCACGAGCGCAAGCGGCTCTGTCCCCGCATCGTTGAGCGTGACTTCAGCACCCTCCCACACGCGATCTGCTACCAGCTGACCCTTGCGGTCAAGCGTCCAGCTGTGCCGGTTGCCCGCAATGTCAGCGACCGTGAAAACGACATTACGCTCATAGGCATCCGCCTCATGCGACTCTGCGCCCTCCACAAGCCCCACGACCACACGACCCTTGGAAACTCCTCGCTCGACGCCCGACTCGATGCGATACGCTCCATCGGGATCGTAGAGGCTCACCCCCTCAAGCAAGTACTCGTCTGACACCTCAAAGACCAACTGAGTCGCCTGGTCAAAGAACTGCACTTCCCCACGTACGTCTCCGTCGACCACCTCGTAGGTCGCCACCGGCTCCAGCGTCGTGGAGACCGAGGTAATGCTCGGTGCCTCGAGGTCAACCACGAAGGGCTCTCCCACGACCTTGGTAACGTTGCCTGCGAGATCGCGCGCAGAGACCGAGGGCGAGACATGCCTCCCGTGACCGAACGACACGGTCGTGCTGCGTATTACCTCGCCCGTCTCGTCTGCCGGAGCAACATTCCAGCCGATATGCGCATCCCCCGCCAACTCGTGCCCATCCCAAGCCAGACTCGTCGCATCTGCGTCGAGGTTGCGGTCGCGCACACTCACGGGCACTTCAATGGAACGGTTGAGGTACTTGATGCCATCTAGCTCAGCGTACGAGGTCGGAGCTAGCGCGGCATCCACCACAGGTGCCTCGAGGTCAATTACGAAGGTGGCCTCATAACTCTCGTCCTCGCCGCAATGGGCTGGCCAGCCCGCCAGATCGCGGCCACCTATCGTGAGTGTGTGACGACCATCCTGATCGAAGGTCACGTGACAAACGTGAACGTCAGGCTTGCCCGTGTCGGGCACCTCCCAAGCAGACGCCTTCGTCTGCCTGTCCCGTGGCCCGTCAGTCGTCTCGACGTGTACTGGATAACGCTCGTCTCCGCCCCAGTTGTGCTCGACGATGGTAACGGTCGCTGTGCGCGGAGCACCATAGAAGACTCCATGCGCCGGCGTCCCACCCTCAAAGCTCACGTCAATTGTTGGCGGCTTCGTATCGATGAAGAACCACTCGGGCCGATAGGACTGCATGTCGTTGCCCGCCGCATCGGTCGCATCCACGAGGAGCCGATACGCCCCGTCTTCAGCGAACTCGACAGCGCGCTCGTACCAGTCATCGCCCACCGGCTCGAAGGCGTTCGAGTCGATTTCGTGCTCCAGGCCGTCCTCTCCGACGAAGCGCAGGTTGACGGATTGCATCGCATTCCAGTCGCGCTCTTGAATTCGCACGATGGCCTTACGCGGCGTGCGGTAGTATGCGCCCTCGTGTTCCTCGGCATGTAGCTCGTCTTGTACATAGTTCACCTCACAAATCGGCGCGGTCGTATCTATCTCGAAGTGACATGCCACGGGGGCGGAGACGTTGCCCGCAACATCGGTCAGACTAGCCTCGAGCACATAGGCTCCATCCTGGGAGAGCTCGACCGTTGCCTCCCAGCACTGGCTCAACTCATCGAGTTCGAAGTCCCGCACGCACAGTAGCGGCGTGGGCTCCACCGTCCACATATCGAGCTCCCCAGAAGCAAGTGTCAGCACCACTTGGTCACGGAAGTCTTCGCCTGCGTACGACTGGAGGTAGGCAAAGCTTGCCTCGTCCACCGAGACTCTCACCTGCCGCGATCCACTGTATGTCGCGCCGTCATCGACACCACGCAGCTCTACCACGGGAGGAGTCGCATCAAACAGCAGCATGAGGGGATATACCGGCTCGCCGCTTTTTCCCCTATAGACAGGCGCGTTTATAGTAGGACCCGAATTCCCTGCCTCACTGCTCGTCCCCTCCTCCGCGATGCTCCACGTACACCAGTTGCCAGCCAAGTCCTGAGCGCGCACCTCCACGGCACCCGTGAACGCACACCCTTCCACGAGACTCAGAGTCAGCGTCACTTCCTCATCGCCGAGCGAGAAACCTCCGTCGTCCACCTCGCAAACACCGTCTTGGCTCACCTCAAGGGATGCCATGCCACAGGCGTCTGTAACATGCAGCCGCACGCTTGCCTCCCCGGCGAAGAAGAGTGACATGCCCTCGTCATCTGCAGCCACCACGTCGGGAGCCAAGAGCTCCGCCTCGATTGAGGGCGCTGTCGAATCCACCACGACAGGCACAATCCAGGTGCCATTAGGGATCGGGTTGCCCGCAGCATCGCTACCAGTAACAAGCTGTGGCTTATCGAGATCAATCCCGTCTGGCAGCAACACTGAATGCGTGCGCCCACTCGACTGCCAACCCTCCAAGGACAGTCCACCCACCCGCACGTCAGAAGGGAGAAGATTCTCGTCAGTCACCTCAACGATGACTTTGGGACGATCAGATTGATAGAGAATCCCAGCATGCAAATCAAGCTGGGAGGACTCCCTACCGTCATAGAGCACGCTCACAGAAGGGGCAATCGTGTCCACCAGAACATGCTCGAAGCTCGCATTCCATGTCGAACCGGACTCGTCTCGCGCGCATAGCGACATCAGGTCATACGCTCCGTCAAGCAACAGCGCATTGACTTCCCATTCTCCTTCGGCGTCTCCCGACTCAATCATGGTCACGTCGCAATGAATGCCATCGCAAACCACCTCGACCTCAACAAGCGGCACTTCTGACCGTAGCCTGAGGTTCAGCCGACCGCTCGCGTACGCGCGGGCACATTGGTCCGCACCCGACACCAGCACGACATCGCCCAAGAACACCTCTCCCATTAGTTCGGGTGCCGACGGCTGCGAATCCTCCGGCTCGGACGGGTCGCCCTCCCCTGGCGCGTCATCCTCGTGCGGTCCATCACTCCCGTACGGATCGCCCGCATCGTCGAGACCGGCATTCTCGTGTGAATCGTCACCATCGTCGCAAGCCTCACCATCTGTAGATTCATTCCCGTCGCCAGAAAGCGATTCGTTGCCAAAGGCACCTGTCGCGCCAGAATCGACCTGCCCGACGGAACCATCGCTCTCGTCACTGGCGCTATCGGTCACGGACGCCCGCAGACTCGGCTCAGCGGAATCCGCGCCAGACCAATCACGTTTCGACGAAGCCGAATCGAGAGACTTAGCTCCCACATGCACAGACGCATCACCCGACGCCATTGCGTGTGTGGGCACGACGGGCGACAAGAGCCCCGTCGTCGTAATGGAAAGCAGCCCGGCCAACACCGCCTTTGGAGTCGGCAGTTGATAGCGCGCTCGCTTCGAGTCACCGCGACGATGTCCGGCCATTGCTATGCCTCCCCATCCGGACACACGAGCTTCGCCTTGCCGTCAAACCCGCAGAGGCCATCAAACCCAAACGCAGCATCAAGGTCGAAGCCGTCGTCACGTACGAGGGTGTCAGCAAGCTCGAATGAGTCCGGCGTCGCAGCATCATCCGCATAGAGTTCTTCCCAGGCTCCGCGCATCTGCGCAAGCGAGAGCTGTGGCAACTGCTGCACGCAGTAGTCATCCAACGCACGCTGCCGCGAACGTCCCAAGAGATCGTCTCGAACCGCTCGAATGTCTCTGCTCACGAAGTAGTGAATCGCAACGACGCCCATCACCGCTCCCGCCGCGAACGAGCACATCGAGACTGTGAACAACAGCTCCTGCACCGACATCTCCATCACCGCTCCTCTCTCTGATGCCACCATTTCCTCGATGGTTCGGACCCCGATAGGGTCATCCCATCGTCAAACCAACTCTCGCCCACCAAAGCCATCAGACCGAATCCGTTGAAGCTTCGGGCTGCCCGTCTCCTTCTCCACGGGCGACGGGATTGTCGTAGGTACGGGCGATGTTCTTGCGTGCCACATCGAGGTTGTCCGCAATCTGCGCGTAGATCGGGCCATATACGTCGCGATTGCTCGGTGCCTCCGCGAACCGCCGCATCTCGTCGGAGGTCACCTGCTGCTCGACGCACGAGAGCAACTCCTGCGCCTCGTCCCTCGACTCCTCCACACGACCATCTTCGAGCGCTTTGCGATATACGCCGTCAAGCACGTCGTCTGCCGCAAGTGCCTCGAACGCAATCAGGTACAGACGCAGGCGGACGCCTTCGATGTAGCCGTCCGAATCCCGCACTGCCCTGCGAAGGGCAACCCAAAAGCCCTGGTAGGCATCTCCAGCTGCCCGTCCCTCACGCGCCGCGCGCTGCTTGAGATCGTTGAACTCCGCAATGCGCAGGTAGGCATCTGCCGCATAGACGTCAGCGTCATCGATGGTCTGTGCGCCTTTATCGAAGGTCGGCACACCATCCCTCTCGTTGGACCCACGAACCCCACATGCCTCCAACACGCGCTCGAACCACGTGCGTGCCTTAGCCGCATTCGTAAGAGCAGCTTGTCCCACCCCGACGCTCACTTCTACGCCGTCCGCTCCGTAGAAGCAGAGGTAACAGACACCCGCATCGAAACAGAGCTCTGCATAGCCGTCGCTTGCGCGCAGCGAGCTCTCATGCGCACGAAAAAGCTGGTTCCAACGCTCTTCTTCCGCATGCGAGAAGATACCGTCTGCTTCGTACACCTCATTGATGAGAGCCTCAAAAGGCTCCACCTCGCCCGGATCAGCCTCGATGGCACGCGTATAGAGCTCCTCGGCCACGGACGCTGCATGCCCGTCAGGTGACTCGATGGACGCGATGGACGCTTCCCGCATGAGCGACTCATGACTCTGGCTTCGCACGTACGCACTCGCGCCAAGGCAGACGACACCACATAAAAAGCACCCCGCCATACCGAGCACGCGATGGCGGAAGCCTGCCACTTTCGCCTCTTGTTCATCGCGATATGCTTGAGTAAGCCGCTCGTAGTGCTCCAGGTCATAGCGCATCTCGACGACGGTCTGATAACGACGCGCGGGATCTGTCTGCGTCGCCCGAACGATGACACGCTCTAGGCCCTCCGAAAGCCCAGGATTCCATTCCCGGATGGGACGCATCTCGAACGAGATCGTACGCCTACCAACCTCGTCATTTACGAGCTTGGGAACATGTCCCGTCACGAGACTGTACAGAGTCGCTCCCAACGCGTAGATGTCGACCCGTCCGTCAATCACCACATCTGATGTCAGGTGCGCATCGGAACCTGCTGGCACTTGCTCAGGGGCAGCATATCCCGGTGTTCCCACGGCCAAGCCGTCGTTGTTTTGCCCACCAGCGCGCTCCCAGCACACGCCAAAGTCAATAAGGCGCACCTGGTTGTCATCACGCAGCATCACGTTGGCCGGCTTGAGATCCCGGTAGACGATCTGATGACGCTCGCCCTCGGGTGTGACAAAGCCATGCAGATAAGCAAGCACGTCACAGAGCTGTATGCCCCAACTCACGACCTCCTCCTGCGAGAAAGGATGACCTTGACGAGCAAGCAATCGGCTCAAAGGTTGGCCGTTCACGTAGTCCATCACCACAAAGAGCTGCACCCCCATGTCGATGATGTCCACAACGCGCGGAATGGCGGGGTGATCGAGGCGCTTCATGAAGTTCGCCTCATCGATGATGGCTTGGCGAAGCATGCGCCCCCGCTCGCCTCCCTCGTTGGGTCGCACTTCTTTGACCGCCCACATCTTTCCCAGGCGAACGTCTCGTCCGAGCCACACGACGGACATGCCACCTCGCCCTATCTCACCCACGATCTCGTACTTGTCGTCGATCACCTGGCCTATCGCCGCCGTACGCTGCCCACTCGACATGCAACCAGATGTGGCATCGCCACGATCGGGCGCCGCACCCGCCAAAACACAAGCCTCATCGGTTCTCGTCGTCGCCTGATTGGCTCTTCGCTGCTTTTTTGCGGTATGCGTCATGGCCCCTCCTCTCGGTGGCTTTCTTATTAGTTATCGGTTATGGATGCTTTGATTTATCTGTGTGACGAGAACCAGCTTACGACGCGCAGGCCACAAAGAGCCGATCTTTTTTTGCCAAGGTGACAGCTATTACACGCATATTTAGCAGCAATTGAGCGAAAAACGACGTTTTCGCAGGTAAACGAATTGCGAAATTGGTGCAATTCAGATTACCAAACTGCCGATTCAACGAAAAAAGGGCCAAAAACGACCCCTTCGGCGGTTTTTATGCATGGGGGTTCCCAAATCTCCCAGATCGTCCCGGACGCCAAAGGATAGGTCCCCCTGTCATCCCTGCTATGATGAAGCCACTCAGCGACAAGGGAGGCCAGCATGGACCAAATCGGCAGAGACTTTCGAGCGCACGTCCTCTCGCAGGACATCCCCGGATGCGAAATCAAACAAATCGACGACGAGCACATCACCCTCACCACGCCCGAGTCGACAGGCGAGGTGAACTTCTACGCCTTTGACGACGCTCCCGAAATCGTGGAGCTTCGCGTGACGGATGCCAACTGCACCTACGAACCGAGCTTCTTCCTGCACTTCGAACTGGAGGACGAACGACGCGCCGAGGAACTCTTTGCCGAGATGGCAGAGACCCTAGCACAGAAGGACCGCTTCAGCACCACACGTGTGCTGCTGTGCTGTACCGCCGGATTGACAACCAGCATGTTTGCGGGCAAGCTCACCGAGGCGGCCAAGACACTCGGACTTGACTATACCTTCGACGCCATCCCGCTTGAGCAGGCCAAGGCGGAGGGCGGTTCGTGGGATGCCGTGCTGCTCGCACCGCAAGTCGGTTACCAGCGCAAGGCCGTCGCCGGAGCATTCCCCAACGCCGTGGTGGTCGAGATTCCTGCAAAGCTCTTCGCGACCTTTGACGCAGCCGGGGTGCTGCGCATGGTAATGCATCTGCTCTCGGATCATACCGTCTTTCCCGAAACAGACGGTCAGAATCTCAAGTTCATGCGTGAGCTCACCAACGACAAGCGCGTCATGTGCCTCACCTGCATCAAGCGCCCGCGCTCCGCCTGGATGGGTTGGCGCATCTATGACCACGGCGAGGTCGTGGGCTTAGGCAAGTCGGTGAAACCCACGCTCAACGTGCACGACATCGAGGATCTCATCGCCTCATTGCCCGCCCAAGGGTTCTCAGTGGAGGACCTCGACGCCATCGCCATCGCTGTGCCCGGCGTGGTACAGCGCGGCAGGGTGAATCATCCGCCAATCGGTGCCAAGAACTATGACCTCGCACACAGCATTTCCAAGCGGCATCATGTCAAGGTCTTCGTGGAGAACAACGCCCGCGCGGCCGCCATCGGCTGCTACCTGACGCAGGACGACTACGACTCCGTGGTACTGCACACCCAACAGACAGGGTATCCCGTGGGCGGGCAGGGCATCGTGGTAGACGGCCACGTCTGCAAGGGCCGCAAGAACTTCTCGGGCGAAATCGGTCCGCTTGTGTCGTCGCAGACCGGTATCGAACGCGACGTGGAGACGTGCTGGACACCCGAGGGGATGCTCGATGTCGTAGCACGCTCGCTGGTAGCCGACATCTCACTGATTGCTCCAGACGCCATCTACGTGGCTGTGGATCTGGTAGATGATATGGACCGGCTGCGCAAGGCGATACTGCCCTACTTTGACGATCTCGAGGAATATGTGCCCGAACTCATACGAGTAACGGACTACCGCGAGCGTATCGCCCTAGGTATGCTCGGCCTTAGCCTGCGGCTCCTGCACGACCCGCGCCCTCACCGCAAGCACTGATTCAAAAGCGTGCCCCGAAGGAATCTGGGGCACGCACGAACCAATACACTATGAAGTTGCGCAATACTTACTCGCCTAACGGCGTGCAGTCTGCGTTGAGGGCAGCGATAATGTCGGGCAGCGCAGCATCGACCTTGTCGTTGTCAATCTGGCAGGTACCGGCGTTGGCATGACCGCCACCGCCGTAGCTGAGGCACAGCTCACCGATGTTTGCCTTGCTGCGCTTGTCGAGGATGGACTTGCCGATCATGACGGCCGTGTTTTGCTTGCGGAAACCCCATGCCACATGCACGGAAATCTGCGTCTCGGGATACATCGCGTACACCATGAAGCGGTTGCCGGCGTAGATCGTCTCCTCGTCTCGCAGGTCGAGCACCACGACGCGACCCTCGACGCGCGCCAGACGCTCGACCTGGGCCTTGAAGCGCTCCTGCTGGTCGAAGTAGAGCTCCACACGCTCGACTACGTCCGGGTCCTGCAGGACCTCGTCCACCGTATGCTCGAGACACTCGTCGATGAGTTTCATCATGAGCTGATAGTTGGAGATGCGGAACTCGCGGAAGCGACCCAGACCCGTGCGAGCGTCCATCAAGAAGTTCATGAGCACCCAGCCCTCGGGATTCAGGATCTCCTCAAGCGTGAAGTCAGCCGAGTCGCCCTTGTCAACGGCCCACATCAACTCGTCGCTGATGCGCGGAAGGGCTTCCTTGCCACCGTAGTAGTCGTACACCACACGCGCGGCACTCTTTGCGTCGCCATCGATGATGTAGCGGCCCGCATAGTCCACGTCCTTGTTGCGCGTGAGCTCGGATTCATGGTGGTCGAACGCTAGGCCCACGCGCGGGTCGAAGGGCAGGTTGGTCGTGATGTCGTTGGAGGTGATGTCCACCTTGCCATCCTGCACGTCCTTCGGGTGTACGAACTTTATGTCATCAATGAGGTCAAGTTCTTTGAGGATCATCGCACACACGAGTCCGTCGAAGTCGCTGCGGGTAACGAGTCGACGCTTCGTCTCTTCTGCCATAGGGCCGCTCCTGTCTGTGGTCGGTTCGGTTTCCTTACTCATATATTGTGCGCCATATTTGGCAAATGTGCGCGGTCTTTTTCGTGCATTTGAAGATGTCACGACTTCAGCCTCATCGAGCGCGAGAGGCCGCTTGTGAGAGAAGCTTTCCATGCTATACTGTACTCAACCATTCAGACGAGGAGGTCACTATGGCTCGTGTAATTAGCATCGGAGCACAGAGCTTCCAGGAGATGCGAATGCAGGACGCATTTCTCGTGGACAAGACCGCGTTCATCCGCGAATGGTGGAAGACACTCGACACCGTAACGCTCATCTGCCGCCCCAGGCGCTTCGGCAAGACGCTCACGCTTTCCATGGTGGAGTGCTTCTTTTCCACGAAGTACGCCAGGCGCGGAGAAGAGCTGTTCGCCGGGCTCGAGATATGGGACGGCGCCTCGCCCTGCGAGCTGCAGGGCAGCGTTCCCACGGTAATGCTCTCGTTTGCGGACTGCAAGGGCAAGGCGTACGCGACGCTGGAGCGCTCCCTATGCGACGAGCTCGCACGCGCATGGCGCACGCACGCGGACGAAATCGACTCACGCGACCTTGGGCAATATGAGCGCGAGCTGCTGCACGGCACTCGGACCAGCGTGGATCCAGCCCAAGCCGCCGGCTCGCTCAAACGCCTATGCGAGCTGCTCACGCGTTCGACAGGCCAGAAGGTGCTCGTCCTGATTGACGAATACGACACGCCGATGCAGGAGGCATGGATTGCGGGTTGCTGGAACCAGATGGCAGACTTCGTGCGGCGCCTCTTCAACTCCACGCTCAAGACAAACCCGTACCTGCGCAGGGCACTCATCACGGGCATCACGCGGATAACGCAGGAGTCCATCTTTAGCGACCTGAACAACGTCGAGGTTGTCACGACGACCTCTGACGCCTACGCCACCGCATTTGGATTCACCGAGGACGAGGTCTTCGCCGCGATGGACGAGTTCGGCCTCAACGAGCGCGAAGAGGTGCGTCGCTGGTACGACGGCTTCTCCTTTGGCAATCACGAGCACATCTACAACCCATGGTCGGCGACAAGCTACCTCAAGAAGCACCTCTTTAAGGCGTACTGGGCAAACACGAGCGGCAACGCCCTCGTCTCATCGCTCGTCCGCGTGGGGGGCGAGGAGCTAAAGGCAGACTTCGAGGCGCTGCTCTCAGGCAATTCAGTGAGAAAGGTCATCGACGAGCAGATCGTATTCCAAAATCTGGACGATGACGACGATGCGGTGTGGAGTCTGCTCCTCGCGAGCGGCTACGTACGCGCCGACGACGCGAGGCTCGTGGACGGTGCGACGCACTGCACCCTCTCGCTCACCAACCACGAGGTTCGGGTCACCTTCGACAAGCTCGTACGCAGATGGTTCCAAACGGCCAAGCGCCAGTACGGCGCTTTCGTCAACGCACTTCTCGCAGGTGACGCGCGCGGTATGACACGATTCCTCAACGACGTCGCGCTTAGAACCTTCTCCTTCTTTGACAGCGGCACACAGCCCAGCGGACACGTCGAGCCCGAGCGATTCTGGCACGGGTTCGTGCTCGGGCTGCTCGTGGAGCTGCGCGACACCCACCAAGTGCTCTCAAACCGCGAAAGCGGGTGGGGCCGCTACGACACGATGATCGTGCCACGCGACACGACGAAAGTCGCCACCGTGCTCGAGTTCAAGGTGCTCGATCACGAGGACGACGAGCGAACGCTCGCAGACACCGTGGCATCCGCCCTCGCGCAGATCGAGGCCAAGGACTACGACGCCGAACTTTCCGATCGCTGCTTCGACCGTGATCGCATCCGCCACTTCGGCATCGCATTTGAGGGCAAGCGCGCGCTCGTCGGGTAGCGCACGGACGAAACCGTCCAAACGAGTTCGTGACAAGAGACGTCCCTCTGTCACAAGGGCCGGGACTTTTCAAACGAGTGCGTGGTTCTTGTCATCCTAAGAGGCCCGAGTGCGTGATTCGGGGCTCGAACCACGCACTCGGGCATTCCAGGATGACAAGAACCACGCACTCGATTCGCAGGTGCCGGAGAGCGGAGGCGCGGCTCCCGTCAGTCCTCGCTCTCCATGGCTCCTCGAATGATGATCTTGTTTGGCTGGGAAGGATCAAGCGTGGCAATGCCGCGCACGCCTATGAGATGCCGCCAGGGAGTCCGCTGAATCGGTTCGACAAAGTATACGTCCGCGCACACATCACCCGACTTGACCTTCACGCTCTGCTCGGGATCATCGCTCTCGCCACCGGGCATCACGAGGACGAGCATGTCCGTCTCCCCATGGTCGCTCGCCGCATCGGCCATCATGCCCGTCACATCCACGAGCACGCCTTTCTCGTTGTCATGCTCTTTGCAATACTTGACCGCCCCATCAAGCCAGCCATCATACTTTGGCTTCCCGGTCGCGATCTCCGTTGGGTCGACCTCGGGCAGCTCCTCGACGTATGATCTCGAATCACCGTTGCCCCCACAACCACACATGAGCAGCGCAGCCATCACGAAGAATATTGCCGCGACTCTCCCAATCGTCATTCTCATCATGACCATCCTCCAATCTGCCCGATGGAAACTCCTTCTATCCTACGCCTGTTCGCCTTTACCCCCTTATGAAAACCTCGCGTTGTGGGGCAAAGGGAACCTGTACGCAGCTTGATCGCATTTGTCGGCCCGCGCCGCCAGTATTTGTGGCATGTTGCGTACAGCACGCGGGAGAGTGTCCAGATGTGAACGATTTGTGATTCGCCATCGCGCGTGAGACGCGCCTTCCGCCGGCACGTAGAACTAGGCAGATGACGCAGAGCAACGTTATCCTTTCTTTCCTTCCTTGTTGCGCGTGGCCAGACGCGCAACCGCCCAAGAAGAGGGCGCAGGCCGTCGGGAAAACTCCTTCCGCCCGACGGCCTGTCTCTTTTATTCTCAGATGCCCCACGCTTTTGCGCACCGCATCGAGCCCCTCCTCGCTGCGCTAAGATAGTTGGAAGCACAAGGGAGGAGCGCCACCATGGGAATGTACGTCAACCCGGGCAACATGGAGTTTGCGGCAATCGTCGCGGACGGCTATGTTGACAAGACCGGCCTCATATCACTGGTGAACGGGGCAATCGGCACACCACGCAAGCTCATCACGGTCACTCGTCCCCGACGTTTCGGCAAGACCTTCGCTGCAAAGTCACTGGTAGCCTACTATAGCTGCGGATGCGACTCCAGAGCGCTTTTTGGTGGACTCGACATCAGCCGCGACCCGAGCTACGATGCGCACCTCAACGCCTATAACGTGATACGACTCGACATGACCGCTTTCAAGGGAGTATCGGACGTAGCAGCCAGCGTTGCACGAGCGCTGCTGGCAGAATTACGGCAGTTAATGCCCAGCACGGCTGCAACCAGAGCAGATACCGAAGCCCTCACGCTCGTCTCCGCTCTTGCCGACGTGGTCAACACCACGCACAAGAAGTTCATCTTCGTTATCGACGAGTGGGACGCACCACTGCGGGAAAGACGCGCCAAGGAATCGCAGGAGGTCTGGATCTACCTCCTCAGACTCCTCTTCAAGAACTTCACCTTCACGGACGAAGCCATCGCCGCATGCTACATGACAGGGATTCTCCCCATCGTGCGCTATGGCACGCAATCAGCACTCAGCGATTTCTGGGAGTACACTTTCCTGCACCCATACGCCTACGCTCCTCACGTCGGCTTCACCGAGGAGGAGGTGGGCGAGCTTGCGGCGGAGAGCGGCATGAATATGGCTGAGCTACGACGTTGGTACGACGGCTACGAGCTGGGCTACTTCGACGAAAAAGCAAGTGAACGCGTCACGGTCAGATGCTATGCTCCGTACTCGGTGGCCAAAGCCTGTGCAAATCGCGAGGTGGGCAGCTATTGGACCGACTCCGAGACATTCAGGTCCCTCCTCTCCTACGTGGACCTCGACTTCGATGGGCTGCAGCAAGCGGTTGTGCAAGCGGTGGGCGGAGCGGCCGTTCGCGTGGACACCGGAACCTTCGAGAACGACTTGCACGAGGTGGCAAGCCGAGATGATGCACTTACACTGCTCTGCCATCTGGGCTACCTAGCCTACGACGCACAGACACAGGCTGCACGAGTTCCCAACGAAGAGGTGCGCGCGGAGCTGCGGCGCGCTCTCGGTCGCAGCCGACACGCCGGAGTCGCCCGCATCGTGCGCGACAGCGAGGCGCTCCTCGAGGCTACCTGGGACCTTGACGAAGGCGGCGTAGCTGAAGCCATTGCTGCCGCCCACGACGGAGGATGCGCCCACCAGTTCTACAACAACGAGCAGGCCCTGCGAGCGGTGGTGAGGGCAGCCTACATCGCAGCGGCCGACCATTACGTGCAGGTGCAGGAGTTTCCCTCGGGACGGGGCATCGCCGATATCGCCTACATCCCTCGTCGGGGCGACCCCTCTCCCGCCCTGCTCGTAGAGCTCAAGTGGAATCGCAAGCCCACCGTCGCGCTAGAGCAGGTACTCGAGAGGGACTACGCGAAGGCATTGCGCGACTGGGGCGGACCCATCCTGCTCGTCGGAATCACCTATGACCCAAAGACGCGCGCGCACTCCTGTCACATCACAGAGACGTGACGCATGCCGTTACGCCGCGCCAAATGCCTGTTTTACTCGTAGCCGCGCGCGAGGTCTGCGACGATGTCGGCACAGCTATCGATGGAGCGAATCAGCGAGGTCACGCTGTTGCCTGAGTTGACACCCGCGTCGAGGTTGCCCTTGAGCTCGCTCTCGTAGTAGCTCCCCTGCGCCGGGTCAAGGTTGCCAGCCTTGTTTGCCTCGACAGCCGCGAGCACCACGGAGTTTGGGGTGCTGCGCCACTTCGACGTGCCACCCCACTGGGTAAAGATGACAAAGTCGTCCTGCGGCGTCTCAAGGAGGTTCCTCTTGGTTGCCTCAGCAGCACGGCACTCCTTCGAGAGAATGAAACGCGTACCAGCGAAGGCGCCTTCGGCACCAAGGATGGCACTCGCACGGGCGAACTCCTCGTTGATGATGCCGCCGGCAGCAAGCACGGGGATCTCGACCGCATCGGCAAGGAGCGCGACCTGCATCATAGTGCCAGTGGACCCACACGGCATGCAGCCGCCCTCGTCACAACCCGTAGCGACGATGATATCCACGCCCCAGGCCTCGAGCTGCTTGGAATCGCGGATGCTGGGGTTGAGCTGACGCGCGATGATGGTGAAGCCTTCTTCCTTGAAGGGTACGACGTCGCTCTCTTGGAACGATTCGCCTGCGAGCACCATGGTCTTTACGCCCTCCTCGCGCATGATGTCCACAATGCCGGTGGAGAAGCCGGCGGCGTCGGCTGAGGCCGGAACGATGTCGATGCCGAAGGGCTTGTCGGTAAGCTCCTTGGTGCGACGGATGGCAGCGCGCATGTCGGCGGCCGTCTCCTCTGCGGTGTCGCGACGTACGTCGGTACCCGCGTTGAAGCCCAGCACGCCCAAGCCACCCGCATTGCTCACGGCCGCCACCAGCTCGGGGCTCGTGATCCACAGCATCGGCGCCTGCACGACGGGTTTGGTGATTCCCAAGATCTGACAAACTCGGTTCATGGTTGGTTCCTTTCACTCGCTGCTGGAATTCTTCCCAAGCGTATGGCGAATTCCCACCAGATCGCTCTCAAAGTCACTGTACCGCTGACTGAGGCATAATTGTCCGTACAGTTCATATGTATGTACGGTCGTGTATCGAAAGGCGCTTCTCCCGCACGTCAACGATACGCAGAGATGGAAAGGGAAGGGTGCATGGCCACACGAGACACCAAGCGCATGTTTGCCTGCATGCCCGAAGCCCTGCGCAAGGCTTACCTCACACAAGCGCCTTAACGATGATGACGGGCTTGGATGTTCGACGCCTCGAATCGTGAGCGGTCAACGCCGCGCTCGGGTAGAATGGGACACAGGCAAAGGAAGGGGGACGCCATGTGCAACGGATCAGTATACGCAACGGGCAAGCCGCGCATCGTTGACCGGATGGGCAGAAAGCAGCTACCTGTAGGCATCGAAAGCTTTGAGGACGTGCTGGATCGGTTTACATATGTGGACAAGTCGCTCGCAGTGCAAGAACTAGTGAATCGAGGCGGTGTCACACTCTATTGCCGACCCCGCCGTTTCGGCAAGTCAACCTTCCTGCGCATGCTCCAGTGCTTCTTTGAGGCACCAATGGAGGGGTTCGTGCCTGACAGACACGGTCTCTTCGACGGGCTTGCGATCAGCGAATCGGATGACCCCTACTACATGGCGCACAACTGCGCTCATCCCGTCATCTACCTCAACCTTGCCAGCTGCGGCGCCAATTCCTACGAAGACAGCATCGCAAAGATTGCCGGGGCTATGGCACAGGAGTACGTGCGTCACGCATATCTCCTGCAAAGTCCTAGGCTCATGTCGTTCGAGAAGGAACGCTTCGAGCGCATCGCCGCCGAGGAGGCAAAGCCCCAAGAGCTCGCAGCCTCCCTCGCGACCCTCTCGCGACAGCTCGCCAAGCACTATGATACTAAGACGGTCATCCTCATCGATGAGTACGACACCCCCGTCAACGATGCGCACATACACGGATTTCGCAGCAAGGTGCTGGACTTCTACCGCTCCTGGCTCTCCGACGCGCTCAAGGGTACGACCAGCCTCTACTGTGCCGCGCTTACGGGCGTGTTGCGCGTCTCCCAAGAGTCCATCTTTTCCGAACTCAACAACGTGAGGTTCGATACGACACTCGACGAGGACCACGCCGAGGCCATCGGCTTCACGACGGAGGAGGTCCAAGCGCTTGCGGCATACATGGACAGGACGGATAAGGTCGGCGAGATGGCCGAGTGGTACGACGGCTACCGATTTGGGAACGCAGAGGTGTACAACCCTTGGTCCGTGCTCAACTATCTCTACGGCGGCGTCGCCCAGCCCTACTGGACCAACACCAGCCGCAACGGCATCGTCGTCGACCTCATACGACACGCCGGCGAGTCACAGACAGTCGAGCTCGCGGCACTTGCAGGCGGGGGAACGATCACGAAGCCGCTCGACCTGCGCACCGTCTTTGACGATCTGACGCAGAATCCCGAGGCCGTGTGGGCGCAGCTCTACCAGTCAGGCTACGTCACCACCAACGACACGGGCATGCCGAACGACGACGAGCTGCCGCGCAGGCTGCGCATACCCAACCTCGAGGTGGGCAAGCTCTTCTCCAAGGAACTCGTCGGTCGCGCCAGCACGCTCGCGGGCGGCAGCGCGACGCTGCGCGCGTTGCACCGTGCCATCATCGCAATCGATGCGACGGCCGTGCAATCCGCCCTGCGCCAAATCCTGCTCGACTCCCCCTCCTACCACGACCTCACCAATGAGGGCGGCTATCACGTCCTGCTACTTGCACTGCTCTACGCCGTGGACGGCTATCGTCCCGCCACCTCGGACCGCGAGAGCGGAGACGGTCGCTGCGACGTACTGCTAGAACCCCTGCCCGCAAAGACGAGCCGACTCTCGGCACACGCCATGGAACTCAAGGTCGACAAGGGTGCCGAGACGCAGGACGCGCTCACCGCATGTGCTCGTGACGTGGCGCTCGCCCAGGCCAATCGCATGCAATACGGCCACGGACTAGCCGGCGCAGCCCTTGTGCGATGGGGCCTGGCATTCTGCGGCAAGCGCGTGGCCGTCGTCTGCGAGCACATCGGCGCGTGAGGGGCAGCGACATCCCAGGATGATTGCCCATCCCTTACTGTGACGCGCGAGCGCGCGACCTGCGGCGACGTCTGCGCCTGCCACCTCGCGCGTTACGCTCCTCTTCGCCTCGAGTCGGATCGAGCGTAGCGGGATGCTCGCCCACGTCAAAGCCCTCAGCGCGCGGGTAGTCGGCAATCGTCGCCCCCATGAGCCGCTCGATGGCGCGCAGGTCCTCGTACTCGTCCGCATCCACAAACATGAGCGCCCATCCGCGCTCGCCGGCACGTCCGGTACGCCCGATACGATGGATGTAGCTCTCCGCCTCGTGCGGGACGTCCACGTTCACCACATATGCAACCTCAGAGATGTCGATGCCACGCGCGAGCACGTCAGTCGCCACGAGCACTCCGACCTCACCCGCCGAAAACTGCGCCAGCGCCCGGGCACGCTGGTTCTGCGTGCGATTGCCATGGATGGGCGCCGCCGAGAAACCCTTCTTGCGAAGGATGCGACACAGGTGGTCCGCACGATGCTTGCCACGGGTAAAGACGATCACTCTGTCGGAACCCTCGCGACGCAACAGCTCCACGAGCACGCGCTTCTTTGCCTCGGCCGAGACGCCCAGCACGTACTGCTCAACAGTCTCGGCGGTCGTCCCCTTAGGAGCTATCTCCACGCGCACCGGGTCGTGTACGAGCGGACCGACGTTCTTGAGCACATCGTCCGAAAGCGTCGCGGAAAAGAGCAACGTCTGACGGTCGTCAGGGCAAGCCCTCACGATGCGACGCATGTCAGGCAAGAATCCCATGTCAAGCATGCGGTCCGCCTCGTCGAGCACGAGCACCCGCACGCCCGAAAGGTCGCAGCTGCCATCCCCCATAAGATCGAGCAACCGCCCCGGCGTCGCTACGAGCAGGTCGCATCCGCGATCGAGGGCCTCGCGCTGCGGTTCGTAGCTCACGCCACCCACCACGCTGGTGCAGCGCTGATGCGTATGGGCGCATACCACTTGCGCAACCTCTTGGATCTGCTGGGCAAGCTCGCGCGTCGGCGTGACCACCAGCATGCGTGGACCCTCGTGCCGACGCACGCGACCCAGCCCCTTCATCGTCGGAAGCAAGAACGCCGCAGTCTTGCCCGTGCCCGTCTGAGCCGCAGCCATCACGTCGCGACCCGCAAGCACGGCGGGTATCGCCTGCTCTTGCACGGGCGTCGGCTCCTCGTAGCCCAGCTCGTCCACCGCCGCGAGCGCCGCTTCGCTCAGGCCCAACTCGTCAAATCCTGCCATGCGTCTTCCTTCCGATTATGTCTTTTTGTCACTCGCTTTTGCGGCGCACAGTATACGTCAGGTTATCCCACGCCAACCAAATCCCCGCATGATACTATCTGGAACGAGTCACGCGAAAGGAACGCCATGGACACGCATACCACGCCCGAGTTGCTCGCACCCGCCGGTGGGCCAGAGCAGTTGCGCGCCGCCATTCGCTTCGGTGCGGATGCGGTCTATCTCGCAGGACGGCGTTGGGGCATGCGCGCCCGCGCGGACAACTTCAACGACGAGGACCTCGCTTGGGCAACCGCCTACGCACACGAGCGAGGCGTTGCCGTACACGTGACCATAAACACCCTGATGTTTGACGAAGATATGGACGAGCTTCCCGCCTACCTTGAGCTGCTTGAGGAGCTAGGCGTGGACGCAGCCATCGTCGCTGATTTCGGCGCACTCGCACTCCTTCAACGGTATGCATCGCATGTCGCGGTACACGTCTCGACCCAAGCGTCGGTCGCCAACGCCGAAGCCGCGCTCACATATGCCCGCCTCGGCGCATCGCGCATCGTACTGGCCCGGGAGCTGACATTGGAGCGCATCGCCGAGTTGCACCGACGAGTGGGAGATGCTGTCGAGCTTGAGGCATTTGTGCATGGTTCTATGTGTATGGCCGTCTCGGGACGTTGCCTGCTCTCGAGCGCCTTGGTGGGACCCGAGCGCTCGGCCTCGTGCGGGAGCTGCACGCAACCCTGCCGATGGACATGGACCATCACAGAGGAGACGCGCCCCGACCAACCCATGCCCCTGGAGGCCGACTCGCGGGGCAGCTACCTGCTCTCTGCCAACGACCTCTGCATGCTCGACCACCTGGACGAGTTGGCCGACGCGGGCGTGGCTTCGTTCAAAATCGAGGGGCGCAACAAGGGCGCCTATTACGTCGCCGCCGTCACGAACGCCTACCGTCACGTGCTCGACGGCGAACCGGCGAGCGCATGGATGGGCGAGCTGGAGGCCACGAGCCACAGGCCCTTCTCGACGGGATTCTTCTATGGCAAGCCCACACAAAACCCCGGGCACGCCGAATACGCGCGCGATCGACTGCTCGTCGCGGTCGCGGATGTTAGCGAACGACAGGGCGACAGCTGGATCACCACGGTAACCTGCCGCAACCGAGCAAATCCCGGCGACAGAATCACCGTCCTGGCACCTCGCCAGCCACTCCGCTCGTTCGTGCTCGGCGAGGTCGAACGACTGGACGACGATGGCTGGCAAGCGGTCGAGCGCCTCGCTGAGAACATGCGACAGTACCGCTTCGAGACGCCCTTTGAGTTGCACGACGGCGACATGCTCTGCAAGTAGAGACCGGGGTACTGGGGGGACAGTCCCCCGGGTACCCGGGGGACTGTCCCCCCAGTACCCCCCAGTACCCACCAGGGAGGCAAAATGACGCTCATTCCGAGATATGCGGGTAAGGTGGCACGAGCAATCATAGGAGCTTTCACGGGAAGCTCTCTCGCACAGGACTCTGTTGAGGCCTCGGGCGAGGCGAACGTCGCGGAGGGCATGTCCGCCCTCGCACGCCGAGCCGCCGCCGAAGGGTGCGTCTTGCTCGAAAACG
>CACXDP010000058.1 GCA_902766445.1 uncultured Coriobacteriaceae bacterium | reverse complement strand
GTCAACGTATGATGATGCGCAAGTTGGTATCTGAGACAGATGTCGGCATCACGGACGCGGAAGTACGCGAGGAGGGTTTCTTCGAACGTGCGATAAGGCTTCGAGACGCCGCAAGGAAAACGGCCGACCAGTATGCCCGGGAGGCTGAAGCAGAGGCGATGAGACCTCCTGAGGGTATCGGCACCTCTAAACGCGTCGTCTTCACACACGGCGCTGGCGATGACCAACACGAATTTGAAGAGTGCGAGGAGTCCCACTGGACACGGAGGTTGTTCGGCCTCAGCAGCTACATCGCACAGGCGTACGAGACCGATGCCACACTTGTCGTCGACGGGCTCGACTCGTCGCTTCACCCTCTGCTCGCCCTCAACATCATCAACCTGTTCCAGAGCAAAGCCGCTGTCGGAAGCCATGCGCAGCTGGTGTTCACCGCCCACCAGATCGCGTTCCTCATGAATGACGTATTGGACAGGGACCAGATTTGGTTCACGAAGAAGGGCGATGCCGGTAACATGAGCCTCTACCCGCTGAGCGACTATTCGCCAAGAAAGGGGGAGTCAATCTGGAAGGGCTACCTGCTCGGGCGCTATGACGCTATCCCTTTGATTCCCGACATGTTCGGGATTGTGCCTAACGAGCCCGGTGTCGATGAAGAGGCTGGGGTAGAGCAATAGTCCGTGCTGGGAGGAGCAGGAGCTTCAGACGAAGACCTGCTTTTCTGGCCTTGCTGGGTTGTTGGGGTGAAGGACCATACATGTCGTAACATGCCAGCGACACGACGCGACACACAGGCGACAATGTCGCGACATGGATGCGACATCATGTCGCATCGGTGTTGCCTTCCTCGCCGGTTAGGACGTATCGCTTGGTGTCGCTTGCGCTCATCTTGAGGCTTACTCTCGGGCAGCAATGAATGGAGGAGCGTTGGTCGGGCCAGTGCTGAAAGTGAAGCGGCTAGCCCGACTCGATTATGGGGCTATCTGTTTGGGTTAGAAGCGTGTGCGCTTGCTGCCACCAAATCGCTTCTGGTCATGATCGCGGAGGAACACGATCATCTTGCCACCTGCCAAGAGATAGCCTCCCAGTCGCTTGCCCGTCCTGCGCTCGATCATCTCGCACTTGCCAGATGAAACATCGTGGGTCTTGTCGAGATCGGCGAGTTCGGACTCGAATAGGAACGCATCCTCTTCACGGTCGAACGTGGCGATGATCTTGCCATCGTAGGTGACCAGATAGTTTGAGTTGTGGTTGATAGCCGCTGAGAGGGTATCTGAGCGCCTGTCGGCGGGCTTTGCGGTCCGTCTGTCCTTGACACTGATCTCAGGCACCTCAGGCTGGCTTTCAGAGGCTAACTCCTGTGCCATCCCTCCGATCACGGAGTCGACGGTAGCGAGTGATGCAGCCCGTCGTGCGGCATTGGCAGCGAGATTGGCAGAATGGATGGCACCCACGATATCGCCCGTGCTCTCCGCCTTCATGGCGTCTGAGGCGTGTCTGATGGCCTCTTCGGTGGCCTTGCGGACTCGGCTCTCGATCTCGAATATGTCGGAGACGGTGCTGGTTGTATGGGTACCATCGTTGATGCGTGCGCGCTCAGCCGCGTATGCCGCCGCGATTGCCGCCTTCTTCGCGTCCTCGGTGAGCCTTGTGGCATTGGCTGCCGCACGTGCCACCTGTGCGGTTCGGTTGTGCTCGGTGAGGGCCTTGGTTGCCTTACGGGAACTTGCAGTTGCTTTTGTGGACATGGAAAACCCCCTTCTAAGAAGACCAGTCCGACGTTGCGGTCTGCGCTCACTCGGGCTGCTCGTCTCGTTGGGGGTAGTGCCAACGTCTCTTTTGGGGTCGATTCCCACGAGCTATGGTGCCCTACGCGATTAGTACCGCGGCGTCACGGCATGGCTGTCCTAAGGCCATGTCGTTTGCGGGACCAGTGGGAATCGATTGGATAGCTACATCGTGGGTCTATGTCCTTTTGGTAGCGGTTTTTGCTAACACAAACATTCTACCCAGCCCTGAAATGTCTATACGTGTGGTTACGTACGAATTTCGGGTGCCACAGGAGAAAGAAAGCCGCAGTACTACGTG